>JABJDN010000160.1 GCA_018665385.1 Phycisphaerae bacterium
CGGATTGATTGAAGGAGGGGTAGATGCCTTTCTCATTGAAACATGCCAAGACTTACTTCAAGTGAAATGCGCAATCAATGCGTGCATGGATGCCCTCAAAGCCGCAGATAAAACAACTGATGATATTCCAATCATGGTGAGTATTACCATCGAAACGACAGGGACCATGCTTGTTGGTAGTGACTTACAAACCGTTGTGCATGCACTCGCACCATACCCTATTCTTTCGTTGGGATTGAACTGTGCAACTGGCCCAGAACTTATGGAGAGCCATGTTGCTTGGCTCAGCGAACACTGGCAAGGTCACATTTCGGTTGTGCCAAACGCTGGGCTGCCTGAACTCGTAGACGGTTGTGCTCATTTTCCACTTTCGCCACATGCTTACGGTGTATCCATGAAGCGATTTGTCGAACAGCATGGTGTAGCTATTGTTGGTGGCTGTTGTGGAACGACGCCAGCACATCTAGCATCTTTCATTGAAGCAAAATCGACGATCAACTATAAAGAGAGAGTCGCTAAGTCATTAATTCCAAGCGCAACAAGTTTGTATAGACCTGTTGAATTTAAACAAGACACATCAATTTTAATTGTTGCCGAGCGAACCAATGCAAACGGCTCACGAAAATTTAAACGATTACTTGAAGAAGAACAGTGGGATGGCCTTGTTGACATGGCACGCGAAGAACTTACTGGCGGCGCACATGTGCTTGATGTATGTGTTGACTTTGTCGGACGTGATGGTGTTGCAGACATGGAAGAAATCGTTGGTAGGCTTGCCCAGCACGTGGATGCGCCGCTTATGCTTGATTCAACTGATGCAAATGCTATCGAAGCGGGTCTAAAACGCGGTGGTGGAAGATGTATTGTCAACTCCATTAACCTTGAAGACGGCGAACAACGATTGGACGACATTTGCCCTTTGCTTAAACAGTATGGTGCGACAGCGGTGGCGTTGACCATCGATGAAGAAGGCATGGCAAAAACATCCGCAAGGAAGGTCGAAGTTGCGAAACGATTACATGACCTTTACACGAACAAATGGGGTCTGCAATCAAGCGACATGATGCTCGATGTGTTGACATTTACGATTGCAACTGGCATGGAGGCAGATAGGAAACTTGCGCTAGAAACACTTGATGCCATCGAAATAATTTCAAAGGAATTGCCCGAGTGCGGTTTACTACTTGGTGTTTCCAATGTTAGTTTTGGGTTGAAGCCCGCAGCCCGTCGAGTATTAAATTCTGTTTTCCTACACGAAGCAATTGGGCGAGGGCTTACATCAGCAATTGTACATGCATCAAAGATTTTGCCAAAACACAGAATTCCAGAAGACCATTGGCAAGCGGCAATCGATTTGGTGTACGACAATCGCACTGATGCGTTCGATCCACTCATTCACTTTTTGTCCCTCTTTGAAGAAGATGTAATTGAAGAAGAAGTGGATACTGCAAACCAAACACTTGAGGAACAACTCAGGGGGCATATCCTCAATGGTAAAAAAGAAGGGCTTGAATGTGTACTTAACGAAGCACTCAAAGAATGGACAGCACTTGAGATTATTAATGAACACTTGCTTGATGGGATGAAAACTGTTGGTGAACTCTTTGGTTCTGGGCAAATGCAATTGCCGTTTGTATTGCAATCTGCAGAAGTCATGAAAAAGGCAGTTGGGTTCTTAGAGCCGCACATGGAAAAAGGCGATGCGATAGATAAGGGACGAATTGTGCTTGCTACAGTCGCAGGGGATGTGCACGATATCGGCAAAAATTTAGTCGACATTATTTTGTCAAACAATGGGTATTTAGTGTCTAACATTGGGATACGAAAAACTATTGACGAAATTATGGAGGCATCGAGAGAACACAATGCTGACGCTATTGGTATGTCTGGGTTACTTGTGAAGTCGGTCGGTGTGATGGAGAAAAATCTTCACGCACTTAATGCGAAAAATATAGAGATTCCAGTCATGTTAGGGGGCGCAGCACTCACGCGGCACTGGGCTGAATCTCATTTGCGTTCGATTTACAACGGTTCACTGTATTATGGCCGCGACGCGTTTGAGGCACTCGCAGTTTGCGACAAGTTAGTTACAGGAAACCTTGGAGTAATCGATTCGCAAATCCAAGAGCGATTAACAAAGCGAGCGGAAGTGGAAGCGAAAGTGAAAGCCGGTCGTAAAGATCGAGTTGATAAGTCAGGTGAATCCGAAGGAATACAAGTTGATTCTGTTGCGGTTCCAGATGCGCCATTCTTCGGTTCAAAAGTTGAAACCGGCATTGATTTAGAAGAGCTGTATCCATACATCAATAAAACAGCGTTGTTTCGCGGGCAATGGGGATTCAAGAAGGGTGCGCTGAGCCGAGAAGCATTTGATGAACTTGTTATAGATACAGTTGAGCCAATATTCAAGCGATTAAAAACATGGTGCAAGGAAGAAGAAGTACTTCGTCCAAAAGTAGTCTATGGTTGGTGGCCATGCAACGGTGATGGCAACGATATCGTTATCTACGATGAAGTAGATCACGACAAAGAAATTGCAAGGTATTCATTCCCTCGGCAATCGAAGAGAGCCAAGCGATGCTTAAGTGATTTTTTCAAACCAGTAAAGAGTGGCGAAAAAGATGTTATCGGGATGTCTTGCGTCACCGTCGGAAGCGAAGTAAGTAAACATACTCGTGATTTGTTTGACAAAGATGAGTACACAGAATATTTGTATTTGCACGGCATTGGTGTTGAGTGTGCAGAAGCACTTGCTGAATACTGGCATAAAAAGATGCGAACAGAACTTGGCATTGCAGGTGAGGACAAACCGACACCTAAAGAATTGTTTGCGCAAGGGTATCGTGGAAGCAGGTATAGTTTTGGGTATCCCGCATGTCCTGAAATGGATAAGCAAGAAATTCTTTTTAAACTCCTCGAGCCAGATCGTATTGGCTGTACATTGACGGAGTCTTGGGAAATTGTTCCGGAGCAATCAACGAGTGCCATTATTGTCCATCATCCGCAAGCGAAATATTTTAACTCTAAATAGAAAAACCGCTTTATTAACTCAGAGTCAATTACGCTTCCACGCACTTGCCTAAATTAACTCTGAGTTAATTAAAGTAGACTTGAAGTGATGAAGAATACTATTTGCCAACAGTATCCAAAGGCAATCTAAGTCAATCGCCATGTACCATAGTGCGAAGAAACTATGGCATTATACAATTATTCTGTTGACTAAAAACTGAATATGCTGGAGCATGCTGATATGTATAAACGTAAAATAATCCCGGTTTTCTTTTTGGGTATTCTGGCATCAATAGTATTAAGTGCTCTATTGGCAGCATCAGAGAAAACAAAAACAGTTGATGCAACGAATCCACCGAACATTATTTTCATCGTCTTAGACGATACAGGAATTGACCAATGGGCAAATTTTGGTTGGACGATGGACCTTGCGCAACGCGCGCCAGAAACACCCGTCCTAGACGCTATCACAAAGTCTGGAATTAAATTTACTAATTGTTGGGCGATGCCTGAATGTTCGCCTAGTAGGACGGGCATGTTTACGGGTCGATTACCACTAAGGACTACCGTTGTTGCCGCAATTACAAACGCACACTTGCCTGCCTCCATGGCAAATCCATCTGAAGTGATGATTCCTGATGTGCTGAAACAAGCAGGGTACACAAGTGGGTTTACAGGGAAGTGGCATTCAGGTGAAACGCCATACGAAGAACAGCAACCAACTGAAATGGGTTGGGATTGGTACGAAGGCAATTGGCTTGGCTTTGTGCCAGGCATCGATACTACAGCAGGTCAGCAATTGCATGATTTTGATCCGCCTGAAGAGGATTATTTGCATGGATGGCTTCCGTGTGGTGCCCCGCTTGGTGCAAATGAAAAGACAAATCGAGGCCCTTGTTGTATAGATTCTTCAACGTGTGTTGAAGAAGTTTGGGGCATGGATTGTCTCGAAATGGGCGGCGTCCCTCTTGTGACGCTAGTGCAGGACAAAGACGGGAATTACTCTCCAGACTTCCAGCAAGATTGCAGTGGCGGATGCGAGACGATTGTCTTCACCGAAACGAAAGATGGTACGACTGCTCGTAACGGTTATTGGGTTTGGGGTCGACAGTGGGCAGATGCTAAAACTGGTGACCACGGGATTATTGATTATTACCATGGAAGCATGATGTTCACTACTACCGATAGTGCAATCGATTGGTTACAAAGAGTTGATCCTGTTTCGGTACCATCGGGCGAACCTTGGATGCTAGCATTGCAATACAACACCGCGCATGATCCAGTTATGCCAAATGCACCCGAACTTGTTGAACGTATGGAGGCTGATGGAGTTGATACTTCGGTTCTTGATTGCGGGGGATACGAAGGCATTAAAATTGTATTCCCGTACATGGTTGAAGAAGCAGACAAAGAAATTGGTCGTCTGTTATATCAGCGGGGACTAGGCGATTACGATAAGAATGGCAACTTTATTCTCGGTGACCTAGAAGAAGCAAACACGATTATTGCCTGGATGGGCGACAACGGCACTTTCTACACTTCCGCACGGCTGCCTTTTAACCCGTTGCTTTCAAAAGCAACGGTGTACCAAACTGGGGTGTGGGTCCCGCTTGCAGTTGCAGGCGTCGGCGTTACACAAGGTGAGGTTGACCATCCCGTTAATGCTGTGGATGTATTTGCAATGTTTGCAGACGTTGCTGGAGTTTCATTAGAAAAAACGGTACCCGAATCTCACGCCATTGATGCTGTTTCGATTGCACCGTATCTAACCCACCCTAATTTGCCATCCCTCAGAGAATTTAATTATGCGCAAAGTGGTTCCGGAGTTTTTAACCCATTCGATATGCCGCAGGCGTGCATCATTATGTTAGGTAGCAGCGGCATATGCGATGATGTGCATTTTAACGCTGCAGGAATTTGCGAATCAAATGGTGGTACTTGGTATGGTGTTGATTCTAGTGACGCAGCATTTCCATATTTATGTTGCGACTACATGCAAGAGGTTGATGAAAATATACAGCCCGGACCGCTAGCACAGTATGCAGTATCGATGCCGGATAATACGCCTGGGTACCGCATGTGGAAATTGATTACAACCCAGGAAGCAACTTGCGTAGAGGCGCTGGACTACTACACATGTTTAGATAGTATTGAATTTTACCGTCTGCCTAATTATGTCGCCCCGCATTTTGCTGCATTAGATAATCCAAACGGTGCCCATGCAATCGCTCTTCCCGAAGATCCGAACGATCTGGCAACTGCGCTTAGCGAAGAAGAATACGATGCGTTCATGGCTCTTGCGTGCGAGTTGAAATCGCAGTGGGCAAGTGCTGATTCTTGCCAAGGCGACGCGAATATTGACGGGAAAGTTAACATCTCTGACTTACTTGGCGTCGTGAGTGATTGGAATGGAAACAGCGAAGTCCTTTCTTTCTACGATGTGACGGGTAGTGATGGAAACCCTGATGGACTAGTAAACATTAATGACTTACTTCTTGTGATTGACACTTGGTCAGGCGACGCAGAGTGTAACCAAGATGACATTTATCCCGGAACAGATTGTTTGTTCGAATATGCTGTCGATTGTCCTTAATTAGAAAAGGTTAATTTGAAGTCAAAAAATTTAATTGCATTGGTTTTGTTATTGCCTGCACCAACTATTGGCGTGTTGTGTTCGTTTAATATGCCAGAAGTTGGAAAAGCGATTTGGCTGTTGGCAAAAATTTGGCTTGTGGTTCTTCCGGTATTCTGGCTCTTGTATATCGATAAAGGGCGGCTGAGTTGGTCCCCATCTTGTAAGGGTGGTTTTCTAGCAGGTGTCTTATGGTCAGTCCCTGTGAGCGCAATTATTCTTGGGACGTATTGGTTTGCAGGTGATTCGCTCATCGATGAAAATGCCAAAGCGAAAATAGATGAACTTGGGATAACCTCACCATGGGTGTTTTTACTTTTTGCAACCGCAATGTCCCTCGGCAATTCACTTATGGAAGAATACGTGTGGCGTTGGTTTGTATTCAGTAAATTCAAAGCACTTGTAGGAGTACACCTTGCAATTGCTTGCTCTGCGTTCTTTTTTACATTACACCACATCGTTATTATGTGGAATTTTGGATCCCTGCAGCTCGTACTAGTTGGCGCTCTTGGACTTTTCTTGGGAGCAATAATCTGGGGGTGGCTGTACAACAAATACAACTCCATTTGGCCGGGTTGGATTTGCCATGTTGCAGCAGACACCGTTATCATGTGGATTACTTGGACCATAATTACGGGAAATTAATATGAACTACAAGATCACTTCACTTTTTACATTCGTTCTGGCTGGCGTAGCTTTTGCAACGCCGGCCTCTACTGACGAAGAGAACGGTACAACCCTAGATACTATTCCAAATGTTGTCACGACAGACATCAAAGTGGGAATTGAAAGACACATAGAAGAGTTATCTGCAGCGAACGGTGGTTTCTTTCCTATTGCGTTTGATGGCAACCAGATGAAATTAAAACTCGTTCGGGTACACATGGAATACCTTGCGAATCTTGGTCCAAGGCGGCACTTCGCATGTGTAGACCTTGCTAGCGAAGATGGCAATGTATACGACGTCGATTTCTTTCTCGAAGGCGACCCAGGAAACATGACAGTGACAGAAACAACTGTTCATAAACTGAACGGAAGACCATTCTACCATTGGCGTGAACAAGAAGATGGTGTGTGGGTACATGTAGAAGCAGATGATGCATCGCGGGAACTTCTGGGAGTTAAGGAGGGCAGTGATGCGTTTGAGTTTACATATCAAGCCACGCTACCAACTATGGCAGAACCTGCGAAAATGTGGATTCCTATTCCAACAGACGATCAGTTTCAAGAAATTACGATGAACCGTATTGAAATTCCAGGCGAGTATCAAATTTTAACCGAAGAAAAGTTTGGGAATCAAATTTTATATGTCGAATTGCAACCAGAGGACAGCGGTAAAATAATGGTGCTTCACTTCGATGTCAAAAGGCAGGAAAAAGCTGTATTTGTAGACGATACAAAGCCAGAGTTGTACTTACTTGCAGAAACCATGGTTCCACTAAACGAGAAGTTTAAAACAATTGCACGAAATGCTTTGAAAGACAAAAATGGTGGCGACCTAGTTCGAGCAAGAGCACTCTACGACCACACAATTGATAGCATGAAGTATGCAAAGTTTGGTTCGGGCTGGGGGCAAGGAAATGCGAACTTTGCGTGCGATTCAGCACGTGGAAACTGTACTGACTACCATTCTTACTTTATTGCCCTTTGTAGGGCATCCGATATTCCGGCACGATTTGCAATCGGTGCAGCGGTTCCATCGAGCCGAGATGACGGTGGCGTGAGCGGGTACCACTGTTGGGCAGAGTTTTACGCAGAAGGTAAATGGTGGCCAGTTGATATTAGTGAAGCGGATAAATACGCAGCACTCGCTACATATTACTTTGGGCACAACCCTGCTAACCGAGTTGAGTTTAGCCGAGGTCGAGATTTAATTGTTGAGCCTGGCCCAGAATCTGGTCCCATCAACTTTCTTGCATACCCTCTACTTGAAGTTGGTGGAAAGCCTGTGAAAATTAAACCGCAGTTTGGTTTTAAACGAGGTTAACTAAGTTTATCATCTAAATACGCAACTGC
>JABJDN010000139.1 GCA_018665385.1 Phycisphaerae bacterium
AACCTCTGGGTCACGGGGCAAAAGAAATAACATTTCTCTTCGTGTTTTGACTGGGTTTTTCGGATCAAACAAAAGCATCGCACCTGGCTCATTGGTCAAGCCAGTAAGGTATTCAAAATGCGCATGCGGACGCCAAGTCGATTCTAATTCGCCAGAACTCGTGCCAGCAAACACAATTCCCGCAGCACTTTTTAATGCTTTGCTTACCTTTGCTCTCCTTGATGCATATTCCTTCAGCGATACCATTACGTTGCTTCCTTCAACTCTTTTATAACTTTTGTACTGCTCCGGCCTGGGCGCTCAGAGAGAACTTGCAACTCCACGCCTAATTCTTGTAACAAAGCGTATTCATTAATTTCATCAGGTGAATAATCGCCACCTTTTACATACAAATCAGGATGCACGCATCGAATCAATTCTTGGGCGGTCGGTTCTTCGAATGATACAACGAACGTCACGCATTGCAATTCAGCAAGAATTTCCATTCGCTCTTCAAGAGCATACATTGGTCTTCCTTCGCCTTTTTGTTCTTTTACTTGTGCATCTACGTTTACGCCAACAACAAGAACATCGCCTAGTTTTGCGGCTTCGCGTAGATAAGAAACATGCCCTGCATGAATAACATCGAAGCAACCATTTGTGAGCACAACAGTGTGTCCAATTTCTTTTGCTGCAGCAAGTTCTATTTTCAAATCAGTAGCGCATCGTATTTTGCTGCCGAGCCCAGTTTGCATAGAAAGTAACTCTTTGTGAATCTGAGGCATCGGAATTGGTGTCGCTCCAAACACTTCTACTTCCAGCCCTGCAGCAACATTAGCAAACTCTACACACTCGTTCCAAGACAAACCGCCGCCTCTACCCACAGCAATTGCTGCAAGCACGATATCGCCTGCCCCTGTCACGTCGTACACAGATCGCGCGCGCGTTTTAACATGCACTGCGTCTTTACCTTTTTCTTGTAACACTGCACCATGTTTATCGAGCGTCAGTATCGCAACATGTAATTGCAAAGATTCGCATAATTGTTGTGCTAGACCAATGGCACCCTCTACAGGATCAGCATCGCTCAGTCGAGTCCCTGTAGCTTTTTCTGCCTCTGTTCTATTTGGAGTGATAGCAGTTGCGCCAGTGTATTTAGAATAATCTTCAATACCGGCGGGGTCTACGAGCACTTCGATTCCAACATCTTTGCAATGCTCGATAACTCGCTTGCACATTGCGCTGTTTAAGACGCCCTTGCCATAATCTTCCATGCAAACAATGTCGCATTGTTGGAGGCTTGCGTTCAGCGATTCGATGAGTGCATCGTATTGTTCGGGTAATAATGGTTTTCTAGACTCATGGTCAATGCGAAACATTTTTTGAGGATGTCGATGCTGCGCTAGACCGACGATGCTACGTTTTACTGTAGTTGGCCTGTCTTCAGCGACGAGTAGATGTTCAACACCAATGCCTTCAGATTGCAAGAGTTGAGAAAGCACATTGCCTTCCGCATCATTGCCAATCACTCCCAAACATTCTACACTCGCGCCCATTGCTACTAAACACCGAGCCACATTTCCAGCACCACCAGCCCTTGATTGCACTGAACGAACTTCAAGCACTGGCACTGGAGCATCTGGGCTTAACCGTTCTGCGTCACCTGAAACAATTTCATCAAGCATATAATCGCCGATGACGAGAATGCGTGGTGATTGAATTTTTAATACCTGCTGTAGTAAACTGCTCATAGGTGGATTTTACTTCATTACAGCCAACAGTTTGGCTTCTAGCTGATCTGCACCCTGAACAAAGTCCAATTCAAGGGCAGGAACGATGATTGGGCATTGCAATGTAGATAAATCAATCACATCTCGAGCTTTTACCCAATCTTTAAACGTCATAACGATACCATCAACCTCTGCTGAAGCCTTCTTGAGTTGTGTGATTTCATCGTTTGTAAATGGCTGATGATCGCCTGCATGCAGTTGCAGAGAAATTTTAGTGCCAAGTCGAACGAGTGCTTCGATAACGGGGCCTGGATACCCAATTCCAAGCCGAACTGCAACACTCCGACCTGTGAGCCAATCTAAAGGACGCTCGGACTTGCCTTCAGCGTCAAACAACTCCAGCCCAGACCAATGGTGCGAGGTCCATGCGACAGGATTTTCACCCGTAATGTTTCGTACTTTTTCTGCAAACTCTTCTACAACGCAATTCGCATGGCTTACAACTACCGCGTCGCATCTCTGCAATCCTTCTATAGGTTCACGCAACCAACCCGCTGGCAACACTCGTTGTAAAAAAGGGTCTCGTAAATAATCCATCACAACAATATCGACGTCCCTTGCGAGGCGACGATGTTGAAAGCCATCGTCCATAATCAGGCAGTCAGCTGTACCGCCACCCTCTATGTATTTCTGAATAGTCTCGACTCTGTTTGAGCCAACGATGACATCTATGTCTTTTAACTTTTCGCGATACTCAACTGCTTCGTCAGCATTTTGTGGGTCTACTGCAGCGTACCCACGCATAACAATTGCAGGGTTATACCCGTGGCTGCGTAGTTTCCTCACAATCCAAGTAACAAGAGGTGTTTTACCCGTTCCGCCTACGGTGACATTTCCGACGGCAATTACAGGAAGTGCGGCAGAATGAACATTCTTTCCTTTGTCGTAATGGCGATTACGAATGCGAATAATTTTCGTATACAACCACGAAACAGGGGTTGTAAAAAACTGCAACCAAGTTGGCATTGGAGTATTCATCAATTCTATATTTCTTCTACTAACAATTGCTGTATTTTTTTCGTAGGTAAACCAATCACTGTATCTATTTCGCCTCTGCATTCGAGGGGCCAACCCAAGCGGGCACATTCAAGATAATTATACCCGCCTGCCTTGCCTCGCCACGCACCAGTCTCAAGGTGGCTCTCGAACAATTTCCCTGAAAACTCGCCCACGCGAACGATAGATTCTTCGACTCCCGATTGCATTGCAGACCCATCTGCATTGATGATACACCAACCTGTAAGCACTTCATGATTCTTACCCATCATTGAAACAATCATCGCTCTGGCTTCATCAGACGATTGCGGTTGCCCATATATTCTTTCGCCTAAAACGCACACCGTGTCCGCGCCAAGAATGCAACCTGTTTTCGACACGCGTTGTTGCTGTACATTTTGGGCTTTCAGTACTGCCAATGTTTGTACCCACTGCCTTGGGGACATAGTCCCTCTGCCAAAAACCCCATCGTCGATCTTTGGGGCAGTAACAGAAAAATTTTGCACAATTGATGCAAGCAATTCTTTACGCCGTGGTGATGTGCTCGCCAGAATAATTGGTTCTTTCCACAGTTTCATATTACGAATCGAGGACCTCGTGTACACGCTTGGCAACTTGATCAACTTCAATGGTACGCATAATCGAATCGCCCATTGACGATGAGCGGTAATGCACTTCATCGTAAGAAACAGAAGCAGAAATTACAGAACTTTCCTGCAAGTATGGTCCTACAGTTGCTGGGTTCGTCGGACCATACAAGGCAACAATTGGTCTATTAAAACCAACTGCCATATGTAGAGCAGCAGAATCATTTGCAACAACTATTGCTGCACGCGAAACAACTGCCATGAGCCTTCCAATAGTTAACTCGGGAAGCAAATTCAGCACGCCTTCGTGCATTGTTAGCGTTTCAACTTGGCTTGCTTCTGCAGGCGCACCAACAACAACGACGCCAATACCTTTCTCTTTTGCAACTTCTGCAATTTTCGCAAAATACTCAATAGGCCATTGCTTGCTTTTCCAACGAGAGGTTGGAGCAAGCACCATGTATTTTTCATGGAGCAGTTGGTCCACTCTATACTCATCCCACCACTCTGCATCTTTTTTTTGCACGTACAATTGCATGTCCGGCAGAATTTCAGCGCCTGCGAATTGAGCCAACTCAAGCATGCAATCAACCGTATGCGTAGACTGAATATCGACGCGCTCGTTATACCCTAGCCATGCAAACTCTCTAGCATTCTTAGCGCCAATTCTTGATTGTGCTCTTGTTGCCCACGTAAACAAGCCGCTTCTTCCAAGACCCTGCGCATCGAGGACTAGGTCATATTTCTTCGCCTTTAGCACTCTAAGAAACGAAAGTAATGCGAAGAAGCCCTTTGGTGTATACCAAGAACGCATTTGTTCACGGTCAAATAAAATTGTGTTGTCGACATTCGGGTGTGCAGAAATTGCATCTTCAAAGCCTTTCTGTACAAGCCAATCTATGGTTGCTTCTGGCCAGCGCTTATGCAATGAGGCGACAACGGGAACACTTCTGCACACATCTCCAAGGGCGCTTGGTCGAATAAGTAAAATTCGTTTTGGGTTCAAGTCGTGCATTAATGTGTGCATCGTACCAATCTGCTGAAATACGATATTCAATAGGCCAGAAGACTTGACAGGAGACCATTTCGAAACAATAGTTACGTACTAGCGATGAGCGATAAAGCAAATGACAACTCTGACTCTGCAAATGCTGAGGACACAAAACAGGTGGATCGAGCAGGTAGCCCTGGCGCTTCAACGTTCGGTTTTGAAACAATTCTCGGCAAACTAGTCGTTGACAACGGCCTTGTGACCCCTGATGAACTCAGTGAATGTTCAAGCCTTTTGCAAGACGCAGATGGTAATGCGACTGGCCACACACTCGCAGACATTCTAGTGAACCACCAATTTTTAACTCGAAGGCAACTCGACCGTCTTCAAACTGATTTTGACACCCGTAAATCTACGCAACGTATTCAAGGCTATCGCATCATAAGAAAACTCGGGGCAGGTGCCATGGCGACTGTCTTTCTAGCGCAACAGGAAAGTTTAGATAGACCCGTTGCAATTAAAGTGCTTCCGAAAAAGTTTTCTGAGAACGAAGATTTTCTCGAACGGTTCTACAAAGAAGGTCGAGCTGCTGCAAAACTAAACGATGCAAATATTGTGCAAGCCTACGACGTGGGCAAGTCTGGCGAATACCACTACTTCGTGATGGAATACGTAGACGGCGATACTGTGTACGAACAGATTACCGAAAAGAAAAAACTTTCTCAAGAAGAAGCACTTCCTATTATCCGCCAAGTAGCACTTGCTTTAAAACATGCACACAGAGTTGGGTTTATTCATCGTGACATTAAACCAAAGAATATAATGATTGCCAACAACGGGGATGTAAAACTTGCGGACTTGGGTTTAGCGCGTGCTTTAGATGACCGCGAAGCGGCTGAAGCAGAGGCCGGCCGTGCGTACGGAACGCCGTATTACATTAGCCCAGAGCAGATTCGAGGCAAGAAAGACATTACACCCGCGGCAGATATTTACGGACTCGGTGCAACGCTGTACCACATGGTTACAGGAAACGTTCCGTTTCCTGGCAAAAACCCATCGGATGTTATGCATCGCCATCTGAAACAAGAACTTGTCCCACCCGACCATATCAATCCAACTCTGTCTGCAGGATTTTCGCAAATAATCGAGATGATGATGGCGAAAGAGGTCTCCCAAAGATACCAAAATGCCTCTGATCTTATTGAAGATCTCGACGCAGTAGCGCGTGGAGACTCTCCTCAATTTGCGCAACCAACGTTAGATTTTGCAAAACTTGCAGAGGCTGCAGAGGCATCGCCGGCAAGTGAACCTGTTAAAAGTACTATGCATGGTGGCAACAGTTCTGGCATGGAATCACTCTACCTTCCACTGCTCATCACAAGCGCTATTATCAATGTGATCTTGCTGATTATTGTTGTTGTAACATCGCTGTAAAGTACAAAAACGTTACTCTTTGCGAGCGTTCCAGTCAGCCAAAAATCCCTCAAGACCTTTGTCAGTTAATGGGTGACTCATTTGTTGCTTGATTACTTTCATTGGCACTGTGACGACATCTGCACCAACAAGGGCGCACTGCACGAGGTGCAATGGGTGACGAATAGATGCCGCTAGCACCTTGGTTTCAAAACCATAATTGTCA
This sequence comes from Phycisphaerae bacterium, assembly GCA_018665385.1. Lineage (GTDB taxonomy): Bacteria > Planctomycetota > Phycisphaerae > Phycisphaerales > SM1A02. The sequence continues at coordinate 5,983 of JABJDN010000139.1, forward strand.
TAAATTGTGCGAATTTGTTGGATAAGGTCCATGCCATCTCCACCGATGTCATCGATACGTCCAATGAATGGGCTCACTAAGAAAGCACCCGCTTTTGCAACCATTAACGCTTGCAAAGGTTGAAAACACAGTGTCATGTTCACTCTGACCCCGCGGTCGGAAAGTGTTTTACACGCTTTCACCCCATCAAATGTGCAAGGAAGTTTAATCACAATATTGTTTGCAATTTTCAGTAACTCGTCTGCTTCTGCAATCATGCCGTCATGGTCAAGCGCGACTACCTCTGCACTTACTGGCCCAGCTACAATGTCGCAAATTTCAGCCATACGCTCATGAAACGCCACGCCTTCTCTCGCTATCAAGGTGGGGTTTGTTGTTACACCGTCTAAAACTCCAAGTGCAGCAGCTTCGCGGATTTCGTCAATGTTTGCGGTATCAATATAAAGTTCCATGCGGGGAATCATAACAAGTGCTGGCACTCGTTACTATAGCCTGAATGCATGACATCACAAAACGATTGAAAGAACTTGGTCTCGTCCTTCCCGAAGTGCCCACGCCTGTTGCGAACTACATTCCAGCGATAATTGTTGGGAATGAACTTAGGACGAGCGGGCAAATTCCGATGGTGAATGGCGAGCTTGCCTACGTTGGAAGTGTGCCAAGTGCTCGCTCAATAGACGAAGCAACAAACGCTGCTCAGATTTGCGGATTGAATTGCATAGCAGTCGCAGATGCAACTCTTGAAGGTGGGGTCGAGGCAATTGAACGCGTGCTGTCTGTTCGAGTGTTTATTGCTTCGGACGTTGGATTTACAGGACACTCCACAATTGCCAATGGGGTAAGCGACCTGATGGTGGATGTTTTTGGTGATGCTGGCAAGCACACTCGGGTTGCAATGGGGTCCATCGGTCTCCCCCTTGGAGCCACTGTTGAAGTCGAGGCAGTCTTTCAAATTACGCTATAGGCTACTTTTTATCGGACTACCTCTGTTTTCTTGTGTAAATAGACAAAATTTATACTTGACTGCATCCTCTACCCTTCCAAGTATGTATAGATACCTGTATTCTGTAGGTTGTGACCGGCGTGGCAACTTTATTTTCGCGATTCAGTTGACCGCACTTATTGCTCTAACGAGCCATTTTATACCGCCGCACTGGTCGACATTTCGACGCCGCATCGCCTTGTTGGTGACTGTTGGCATGTGCGGTGGATCTTCAATAAAGCATATCGATGAAGACCACCACGGGTTACGTTGCCATGAGACAACTTTTACCCGTCATTTTTCATCACGCTTCATTTGCGTTCCATAGAAATCGTTCTTTTCCCTTCCAGTCAGGGAAGTTGAAAGATACAACGATTTACTTACGAAACATTTGCAGCTAGTAACAAAATAATTCTCATTTTACTATGGAGTTTCTTATTATGAAACGTAACTCACGAGGTTTTACCCTCATCGAACTACTCGTCGTTATCGCAATTATTGCGCTATTGATGGGTCTACTCTTGCCTGCCCTTGCAAAAGCAATGGACAATGCACGTGTACGTAAGGATCAAGCACAACTTAAAGGTGTCGCTTCGTCCTTCTCAATTTTCGGCGAATCAAATGATGGTTCGTACCCAATACCAGGTGACATCAACCGTGGAGCTGCCAATATCACAGGCGGCTACAACGGTGTGTACCAAGGTGCAACTAACGGCCAAATCCAAGGTATTGGACCAAAAGATGACAACATTAACATCTCTGGCTTCGTTCATTCCTACATGATTGGCGATAACGGCTACGGCACAAACAATATCATCAGTGCGAATGAGCAAAACCCAATGGTTGCTGCAAAAGGCGACGAAGGTTCAAACCCAGATGAAGTCGCATACGATTTTACTGCAGTTGATGTAGCAAACGACTCGTATTGGGATCCAATGTTCTCAGGCGATATTTCTGGTGAAGGACAAGGAGCTGATACTGGTGGCGTAAATGACGTATGCCACACGTCCTTTGCTAATATGGCTCTTTGCGGCAAACGACTTGACCGTTGGATGGATGGAGAAAGCAACACTGTTGTTCTCTCTAGTCGTGGTCCTGAAATTCGCAGCGCTGGTGATATGACAAGTGAAAACTTTTCTAAATCCCCAACTCTTGAACTTTACGGCCCTTCGGAACTTTGGGAAGGTATTTTTGTTGTAGCAGATGGCTCAACGCATTACGCGAATGACTTCTGGTGCAAAAACAAAGAGTACATTTCACGTGGCGAATACACAATCTTTAAAGATAACGTATTCCAAGCAGAATTTAACGATTATGACAATGACGACTCACTCGGCAATGCAGGTGGCGCTTCTGGCGACAACTTCATGGTGCTCAACGTTGAATCTACGAAGACTGATGTTCTACAAGTGAACGATATACTTTACCCGTAACTCTTTTCTATAAATTACGTAATTTATTACGTCTAATTGGAGGTTTCACACTATGAAACATAACACCAACAAAAAAGGCTTCACGCTCATTGAATTGCTCGTCGTGATGTCTATTATTGCTCTTCTTTTGAGCATTTTGATGCCAGCACTTGGTCGTGCTCGAGCCGAAGCAATGCTAACGAAAGATTCCACACAAGTAAAAGCAATCCTTGGTGGCTTTAACATGTACGCTGCAGGCAATAACGGCAAATTCCCAATCCCAGGCTTGGAAGCTCGTCTTGCAGGCAGCTCCGGCCAGCTGATTAAAGGCCGTGGCCCAGAAAATCTACTCGAAAATGACCACGCAGCTGTGTTTGCAATGTCAGTTATGCAAGAACTATTTAACACATCCATTTTAGTCTCGCCAACTGAATCGGGCGACTTCGTTTACCCTGTTGAAAATTATGGGTACGACGATTACGAACCAGCCCCAGCGGGTAGCGGTTGGCAATTGTGGGACGATACTTTTGTCAACGACCTAGAATCAGGAAGTAACAACAGTTACGGCATGATTCCAGTTTCAGGAAAACGCAAAGCAAACAACTGGGGAACTAGTTCTAACTCACCTACTACGTTTGCGATTCTCGGTAACCGTGGACCAATCGATGGCATCGCTGATAAGTTTTCAAAAGGTAACTTCATGCATGGTATCGACGCAGAATGGATGGGGCCTATCGCATTTGGCGATGGCCATACAGAAACTGTAAAAACGTTTTACCCAATTCAAACTACGTACCTGACTGATTCTGGTGCTGCTAACTCAGACAACCTCTTCTTCGAGGAAGAAGATCAAGCAACTGATGATGATTACATGCCAGGTGGCATGGAGCTAGGCCAAGGTGCTGATGTTGTACTTACCCACATTAAGGGTGGTTCAGCTGGCGACCAAGGTGCTGAAGGTGACGCAACTGACCAAGGCAAAGGCGGCGGATCAGCAGAGTTTACGCACGATTAATCACTGAACAATTTGATTAGACTGATTAGAAGCAAGCCGCAACATCTGTTGCGGCTTGCTTTTTTTGTAGTGAGTTCCAGCCATCGCGAGTATGATGGCCAGTATGTTTTGGGCAACAACATTACTCCTCTGCCAATTAGCACCCGTGCCAGCATACAGGCAAGCGAACAACGTTTCGATTATTACGATTGAAGGCGTTGTAGATTCTGTTACTTCGCAGTCATTCAAACGACGTTTAGAAGAGTCTAAAGACGCTGATGCAGTAGTGATCGAATTGAACACGCCAGGCGGCGACTTGATGTCTACGCTTGAAATATGTTACGAAATTAAAAACAACGCACCACAAAACACAGTGGCTTGGATTCGACCCCACGCTTTTTCCGCAGGTACTATTATTGCGCTTGCCTGCAGAGAAATCATAGTTGCGCCCGGAAGTACGTTTGGAGACGCCGCGCCTATAAACGCAACTGGCGCCCCAATCCCAACTACTGAACGTGCGAAAGTAGAATCGCCGGTCCTTGCAGAAGTCATAGACTCTGCTAGAAGAAACCACTACGACGAACGACTTGTTGAAGCATTCGTAAGTGTGGGCATTGAACTTTGGTTACTCCAGAATACCGACACACAAGAAGTTGTTTGCGTTAACAAGTACGAATATAGTTCTTTGTTTGGAGAAGACCCTCCTCAAAACTTTACGCCTATTGGGGTCGGTGAAACTCAAAGAGCACTCTCGCCTTTTTTTGACACTGTGAATAACCTGCAAAATATGGGACAGCCCACTCCCGAAACTTGGGACCCTACATTTGCTCAACAACTTCCAACAAGCCGAACAGCGATTCCAGTTGAACATGCTTCTGCGTGGAAACTTGTGCGGCAGGTGGTTCCCAATGACAGGCTGTTAACGCTGAAGCCCAACGAAGGCGTTCTCTATGGGCTTGTCAGTGGGAGTGTTGCAGGCGACGCAGAGTTGCAGACATGGTTCGGTGCAAACACAATACAAAGACGAACGCGCAATTGGGCTGAAAACATTGTGGGCGTCTTGATTAGTTGGCCAGTACGTCTTGCACTCATTGCATTGTTTCTAATCTGCGTCGTCGTTGAATTTGCAACAGGCTCAACAGGCTTGTTTGGCGTGGGTGCTGTCGTCTCGATGGCGTTGTTAATTGGTGCCCCGTGGCTTGCTGGCCTAGCACAATGGTGGGATGTGCTACTTGTAGTCTCTGGACTTATTCTGCTAGCCATTGAGATATGTGTTATTCCGGGAACAGGCTTTACAGGGTTCACTGGGGTCGCTCTGTTATTCGCAGGGATTATTGGCAGTTTCGTTTCGGGTGATTTATCGTCAACGCAAGGACAAACCGAACTCATTACTGGGCTGGGCACAGTCATTAGCGGGTGTATTCTTGCTGGAATCGCGCTCTGGATTGTGCTTAGGCAATTCGGTGACGCCAAAGCTATGCGCGCACTTGTCCTTGAAGACGCCTTAATCCCATTTGCTCAGGCACCAACTTCACTTTCAATTGCAATTGGGGCAGAAGCAGTTGCAATTACTGACTTGCGACCAAGTGGTAAGATTACCTTTGAAGAAACTGTATACGACGCCGTCACCACTGGTAGTTGGATTGCAAACGGCGTAAAAGTCCGTATTATGAACACTGGCATGAACATAGAAGTAGAAGAAATTGAAGCATGATTGAACTCCTCGCACAAACAGCACCCGAAGCTTCAGCGTCCCCGATTATCTGGGCATTTGTATTTTTAGGCATTGCGATTATATTGTTTATCGCTGAACTTTTTGTGCCTTCTGGCGGTCTTATCGCCGTAATAGGCGGACTGTCAGTAGTTGCATCGCTCATCGCATTTTATACCTACGATATCAATACTGGTCTCATTGCAACTGGAACGTACATGGTGCTTGGCCCAATCATGGCTTGGTTTGCTTTCAAACTGTGGATTTCATCCCCGCTCGCCAAACAGATGGTTCTTGGTGGAATCGTGAGTGAAGACCGTGAAGAAGCAAAGCAAATTGCCGATGCCCAACAACGAGAACGGCTTGACCACTGGCAACATTTAGTTGGCAAAACAGGCGTTACCCTTTCCGTTTTGCGGCCTGTTGGCGTGGTACGCATTAATGGCGAACGTATTGACGCAATTGCAGAAACTGGAAGTATCGAGGCCGACACACCTATTATCGTTGTCAGTGCTACAGATAATCAACTGAAAGTACGTCGTAGAACTTCTGAAGAGTGATACAATAGTCCTCATGAGAAGGAGGTTCGTATGAACTCATTTATAGCAGCCGTTTCTGGATGGACAATTGGTGGCATTATCATAGGTGGAATTATTCTGCTTATTTTTGTTGGGACTATGTTTAAATATGCAGGTCTGTATCTTCAGGCCTGGGTAAGTGGAGCCAAAGTTGGCTTCGTCGACTTAGTCATGATGCAATTTCGCAAAGTGAATGCAAAATCAGTTGTCATCAACCGAATTAGCGCTAAAAAAGCTGGGCTTGAAGTTTCAACAGATCAACTCGAAGCACATTTACTTGCTGGCGGCCGGATAACAAACGTTGTGCGCGCATTAATTGCAGCAGACAAGGCACGCATTGATTTGCAGTGGGAAACTGCCACTGCAATCGACTTGGCTGGCCGAGACATTCTCGAAGCAGTACGAACAAGCGTTGACCCGAAGGTAATTGACTGCCCAAGTGCTAGCGCGAGTAAACGAACCATTGACGCTGTTGCCGGCGACGGCATCCAGCTTCGCGCTCGTGCTAGAGTTACCGTTAGAACAAACATTGCACGTCTTGTTGGTGGCGCTACAGAAGAAACAATTATCGCTCGCGTTGGCGAGGGAATTATTTCTACTATTGGTTCTGCAAAAACGCACCTTCAAGTGTTAGAAAATCCAGATAATATTTCAAAGACCGTTCTTGCTAAAGGTCTTGACGCTGGCACAGCATTCGAGATTCTCTCCATTGATATTGCCGATGTTGACGTTGGTGAAAACATTGGCGCTACGCTTCAGGCTCATCAAGCAGAGGCTGACAAAGCTCGTTTCCAAGCTGAAGCTGAAAAACGCCGAGCGATGGCTGTTGCCCAAGAAGCTGAATACCGAGCAGAAGAGCAAAAGAACCAAGCGCTCGTTGTCCTCGCTGAAGCAGAAGTACCAATAGCAATGGCAGAAGCATTCCGCCAAGGAAACTTTGGCGTCATGGATTATTACAACATGAAAAATGTCGTATCTGATACCAACATGCGTTCCTCCATTGCGGGCGAAACTCCAGAAGCATAAATAAGAGGATTCGCATGGCGACTGCAACAGATCTTCCAGCAATTCTTGGTGGGAACAAGTCCATATCTCTTTGCCAAGACGAAGCGCTTCGGTGGCCTCTTATCGATACTGCCGACGAAGATGCAGTTCTTGGTGTTCTGCGCAGCGGGGACATTTCAATTCACCCTGTAGTGCAAGAACTTGAAGATGCCTATAAAGAACGTACTGGTAGGAATTATGCACTTACACATAACAACGGCACATCTGCAATTCTCGCAGGACTACATGCAATTGGTGTACAACCGTACGATGAAGTCATTGTTCCTTCGGCAACTTGGTGGTCTAGTGTCATGCCTGTGCTTCATTGTGGGGGCGTGCCAGTCTTCGCAGAACTTGAACCAGACTGTCTTGGCTTAGACCCTGAAGATGTCGAACGAAAAATCACAGACAAAACAAAAGCAATTGTCATTGTCCACTTGTTCGGCTTGCCATCGAAGATTGATGAACTCGTACGAATTGCGAAAAAATACAACCTTAAAATACTTGAAGATGCCTCGCATGCGCACGGCGCTGTATACAAAGGAAAACCCATCGGTTCGTTTGGCGATGTCAGTGTGTTCAGTATGCAAGGCAACAAATTATGCCCATCTGGCGAGGGTGGTATTCTTCTTTGCGATAGCGAAGAAATGTATGAATCTGCAATTCGCCTCGGGCATTACGAACGGCTTCTTGGGCTTGAATCAAAAAATAAATACTTCGCTGCAACAGGTTTCGGTTTTAAGTTTCGTATGGCACCCATGTCCGCGGCACTGGCTCTTTCACAACTGAACCGGATGGATGAACGGAACGCGCAGCGCAATGAAAATTGTCGAGTAGTTTCAGAAAAACTAGAGGCGTTAGGGTTTGATACCTTCATTCCTGAGAACGATATAACTCGAGTGTATTTTGAATTCCTCGTTCGCTACAACGAAGCAAACATTGGTCTGCCTATTGGCGACCTTGTGAAAGCATTGCAAGCAGAAGGTGCAAGAGTAGAGGCACCTCGTTACCCATTGCTCCACCAACAACCTGTGTTTACACATCATGTATGGTCAAAAATTGCTCGCCTTCCAGCAACACCAGAGAATCCAATTCACGTATACGATGAATCTGACTTGCCTCTTACTACGCTTGGGAATGGCACCCTTCTCAAATTGCCTGCATTCCCTTCCGCAAATAAAGAGTTACTTGCACAATATGCCCTTGCGTTTGAAAAAGTACTTTCACATGCCGATGATCTCCCAAGAACAACATAAGCCCCCGCCAAACGCGGAAGAAATCCTTTCACAATTTTCTAGCCCATTACTCATTATGTGCAGAATTTCATCGCGTGGCTTTCTGAGAATTGTCAAATGGATACGTCGAGTTTCGTGGCAAGCCACTGGAGTTTCGAACATAGAACAATCTAGCACGCCAATAATTTTTGCGGCTAACCATCAGAGCCATGTTGATACACATGTCATTCTTGATTCCATACCAAAACACATTAGGAAACGAACTGCAGTTGCTGCAGCCTTCGATCATTTTGCAGACGCGGATGGCTCTTCAAAGAAAAAACGAGTAATTCAATTTCTTGTAGCATCAATTTGGCACGCATTTGGTATCGAGAGAATTCACTCTCCTTTATCTTCCATACGAACGATGCAACACCTATTAGGCCTTGGCTGGTCGATTGTTATTTACCCTGAAGGAACGCGAAGTCGCACTGGGGAGATACAAGAGTTTAAGGCTGGAATCGCGCTTGTTGCAAAAAAAAGTGGCTGTGGCATCATTCCTGTATACGTACATGGCGGACTACACGTCCTTCCTGAAGCAACATACATTCCCAACCCAGGAAAGATTACCGTTTCTTTCGGCAAAGCGTTACACTTTAAGGATAACGAGAGCAACGCTGAGTTTATAGCACGAGTAGAAAGTGCTGTTCGCACGCTAGCATCAAATCAATGAACCTACCCGTAGAAACATTATCATGGACAAGTATTGACACAATACTTCTTGCCAGCCTTCTTCCTTTGCTTGCACTTAGTGCTTTTTTTAGTTGTTCTGAGACAGCCTTTTTTAGGCTGGGCCAAGCCCAACTGGTAGAACTGGGTCATAGACAAACCCCGCCAGCAAAAGCAGCGTTGTACCTTTCTAAAAAAAGACGGACAGTACTTATAACAATTCTTATAGGAAATATGACTGCGAACGTGCTGTACTTCATTGTTGGCTCAGTACTCATGCTGCGAATGGAGGGTGGCATCATCGCCGAGTTAGGTGTAGCAGCGGGCACCTTGTTCTCTATTCTTCTCTTTGGCGAAGTGTTACCAAAGATGGCGGCAACAGCAAGACCAATTGGAATATCTATTTTGCTAGCCCCTCCTTTGCTACTCATGCATAAGGGCATTGCTCCCATTCGAAGATCAATTGACTTTTTAATTATTACACCACTCGCTCGCCTTGCTTCTTCCGCTGTACCGGACCCATTAAACGCTGAAGAACTTGCGAGCCTTGTAGCACTCTCTACTTCCGAAGGCATTATCAATCTAAACGAACAACGCGCTTTGTTTGAGGTTGTAGAGTTAAGCAGAATTCGCGTTCGGGAAGTTATGACGCCACGAGTGAAGATGGTTGCGGCAAGCACTACTGCATCAGCTCGAGAAATTAGAGACATCATCGCGGAAAGCCGACTCACCCAATTGCCAATTTATCGTGACGATTTAGATGAAATTACGGGAATGCTGCATACTAAAAAATTTCTGCAACGGATGGATGACAACAACTCTCTGATGCAAGCAAGCATGACTCGCCCGCAATTTATTCCGCAAGTTGCAACGCTTGACCAACTGTTGTCTCGATTCAGAGAAACTAAAACTAGGCTTGCCATTGTGGTAGATGAATTTGGCGGCACCGCTGGACTTGTCACACTAGAGGATATTCTTGAAGAACTCGTCGGCGAAATTGGCGATCAAAATAATGAAGAAAAAGAACCACCCAAACTGGTGAGCGAAGGAACGTGGCTTCTTGACGGAAATACCGGTGTTCGCGAATGGGTTGCAGCAACTGGCACGCTTATCGAGCGTTGCCCTGCAGCAACAATGGGTGGGCTGATTGCTGCAACGCTTGGGAAAATTCCTTCTGTCGGAGACGAAATACAGTTTGGAAATCTAACTCTAGCTGTGAGCGAGATGGATGCGTATCGAGTTTCTAAAGTTCTTGTTTCGCTAGAAACCGAAGGAGATATGGCATGAGCGCGATCTATATAGCTCTTGGCATTATGTTGCTCGGTTTATTTTTGAGCGCGCTCTATTCTGGTTTGGAAACCGGCCTGTACACTATCAATCAAGTACGGTTAGACGTGCGTGCATCTTCAAAAATTAAGTCTGCTATTCGGTTGCGAGCCATTATCGAATCGCCTACCCGAATGCTTGCAGTACTTCTTGTGTGCAACAATGTTGCCAATTATCTTGCAAGTTATGGTGCTGCTCGAATGCTGGAAGAAACGACGCTCGGGCCATGGTTAGCAATTTCGATTAACGCAATCGTCATGATTCCCCTATTGTTTATATTTGGAGAAATTTTACCCAAAGATTTGTTCCGCGCGCACACGGATGTCTGGACGTACAAATGCAGTTCGACCTTACGGATTACAGATACGATTTTGTGGTGGACGGGAATTGTGCCAATCGTAGCAAGCACAGGAAAATTAGCGAGAAAAGTACTTGGTAGTGAATCAGCAATTGAACCATCGCCTCGTAGAAAATTTGGCTTGCTATTTAAGGAAGGGCTAGAGGGTGGTCTACTTAGTGACGAGCAAATAACATTAGCAGACCGCGTCCTTGCAATGCAAGCGCTTACTGTTCAGCAAGAGATGATTCCATGGTCAAGAGTTTCATGCCTGAGCGAATCAACTTCCATACA
>JABJDN010000167.1 GCA_018665385.1 Phycisphaerae bacterium
ACACTGCCTCTCAAGGTCGACCCACCCACCCATCATTGATTGAATATCGCTCGCTATTTCGCTATGGCAAATACAAGTGCCGATACCCATTTTTTGAAACATGCGCTGGCTGAAATAATATGGAAGCCCAGCGACATGATCCATATGCCCATGTGTTAGCGCAATAAACGGTGCGGATAATATGGGGCGGGGGCACAACCCAACATCGAAAGCCACATCTAACTCAGGAATATGAACAGCGGTTTGTTCGCCAGCCACACTAATGCCCTGAACCCTATACGGTGGCAAATACAAAAAACCAACCTGTCCAGATCGAGGGGGTCTTCTAGGTAACATAATCACACTCCACTCGCGCAACAAAGCGCATAACCAAAAACTTCCCATAGAGGATTCGAACCCCTGTAACCTAATAGGCCGTCTTAACCACTAGACGAACAGGATAAACACGCAACCCAATACACAAACACCAAGTCTGAATTAGTTGCGAAGACATGATACCAAAACACCATAGGTTGATTATAAATTTAGACCCCCATTGTCCACACAAACAATAAACAGAGTTTAATTTGTTTGTAACCCCGCAACCATAACACACATTTGAGCAACCGTTGGGCCCTCAAACTCACCCATAACACCATCCACAGCGGTCGTTACAAGCTCGTTTACATGCTCAATAGTCGTCTGGATTGAACCAGCGCTGTGTAATATTTCACGTAATGTTTTTGTATTTCCAGACTTCATTACATCTAACAAAACACTTTTTATATCAGGGTTTTCTTGTAAAAACACAATAACAGGCAGGGTTAACTTGCCCTTTTCCACATCTCTGCCAACCGGCTTGCCCACTAAATTTTCTTCCTCTAACAAATCTAAAAGATCGTCTTTTATCTGAAACGCCGTACCCACCTTATCACCAAATTCACGCAACACGCGAATTTGAACTTCGTTGCCACCACCTAAAACACCACCCATCTCGCAACTTGCTGCAATCAATGAAGCGGTCTTGTCATGAATAATTTGAAAATATTGTTCTTGGGTAAGGTCCATATTGTTTCTGTTAGACAACTGGACCACCTCGCCAGCACACAGCGTGTTGGTAACCTCACCAAGCAAAAGGTTTAAGTCTGGGTTTTTAATTGTAGAGCACAACAAAAACGCACTTGATAATAAATAATCACCTAGCATTACCGCGGCTTCGTTTCCACGCAAACTGTTTATAGTTCGTGCGCCTCGGCGTAAATCCGCTTCGTCTAACACATCATCATGCACCAGGGTTGCAAGGTGTATCAGTTCGACAACACCAGCGGCAACTCGGACAGACTGTGGCGTCTCTGTGTCTGGGTGTAACACTCTCCATGACAACAACAATAGAGAGGGCCGCAGCATTTTCCCTTTGTATGTAGCAAGCTCGTTGCATAATGTATTTACATCGGGGTGTTTGTTTATTAGGTGTTCAAAGAGAACCCTTGAAACCAAAGAAAGTTCTTCAGTTAACCACACGCCAACCGGAGTAGACATGTCTATCAGTGACTTCATTATTTAACAGCAACTATATAGGCCACCCAGCCAGCACACGCTTCGCCCCGAGTGTTGATTTCCCAAACACCATCGCCATCTCCATCCTCGTCTGTTCCCTCCCAATACACATGAACATCAGAGAAACCAGCCTCAATAAGTACATCTTTAATTTCTGGAAGGGTCCAAAACCGCCATTCGTACGTGAACGCTTTTTTAATTTTTGATCCATTTGGAAATTCAAAGTGAATGTAATTCACAATATCACCAGTAATAGGATTTACATGATTCTGGTCCCATATATATGTAAATCCATCAAGATCTCGCTCTTCGTCCATTTCTATAAATGAATCACTTCCGCCATATGCGTCAAGCATAAACAATCCATCTTCAACAAGGCCCCGGTGTACAGATGTAAAATACTGCAGCATTACATTACGCTTTTTAAAACCGTAGTAGCTGAAATTCATTGCCAAAATACAATCTACAAGACCGGTGTTTACGGTCATTACATCTTCTTGAACGAGAGTAACCCTATCCCGTTGTTGCTCCGATAAATCCACAAGCATTTTAGACTTTGCCCACCCAAGCGTGTCGCCATCAAGGTCAACCCCCACAACCGTGCAGGCCTCGTTTCGAGTAACCCATTCGCGGGCAACCGCGGATGTTCCACAAAAATCTTCTCGAATACTGTTTGGTTCTCGCCCCCGCAACTCACCCCAGGACTGCAACACAAGATCTACCTCAGATTCCGGGCACTGCACAGAGCGCTCATATAAATCATATATATCAGCCGTCTTTGACGTTATCCAACCTTCTTTTACAGGCCTAGCCATGTAGTTTTATTCCTTTGTTAACAACCAACACATACGTTTACATTCCACCTGTAACCTGCAGGGTTAAAGGGTCTCTAACCGGAAGCTCGGTCACACCACCACCCACTATCACAGAAATTTTTTCCATCGAAGAGCGACCGTCTATATCCCCGTCTTTAATTTCACTCCAATTTCCAACAACAACAACAACCATTTTCTGTGGATCTAGCAATCGATTTGCAACACGAAGAATATCATCACTAGTCACCGCGTTAATTTTTTCTCTGTAATCTTCCCAATACCCAGGAACCACACCGCGTATTTCATCAGAAATAAACACCCCCAGCGTGTCTGATTTAGACGTAAACATGGATGGGAATTGTTCAATAATTGCTTTTTTAGCCTGGTCCAACTCTTCTGAGGTAACCGCTACCGTTTGTATTCTCTCAATCTCATCAAATATTAGTTCAGCCGCCAGCGCTACAGTCGAACTTTTAGATTCGTATCCGGCACCCCAAACCCCATCGCCCCACGGGCTTGCTGAAAATTGCGACCCCGCACTATACGCAAGGCCCTCTCTACTTCGAACACTCTGTGTAATTCTACTACCAAAGCCACCACCGCCCAAAATGTAATTCATTACTTCCATTGCTTCGACATCTGGGTCGCCCTGTTGTACAGAACGTATTCCAATACGAACCCCGCCTTGGGGCACATCCTGGTCAACATAATATATACCAGGCGTATAAGTAGACACAACAGCGGGTGGTGTACTGACACCACTAGGACCCATCCAGCCCCCAATAGTTGTGTTGAGGTACGCTACCATTTCATCTTTATCAAAATCACCTATTATCGAAAAAGTTGCATTGGTGGGCGATATAACCCGTGCGTGTTTCTTTTGTAAAAGAGTAACATCTATGAGTTCAATAGAGGAAGAAACAGGTTTTCTTCCAAGGTACGAATCACCAAACATTTTGCTAGAAAACTCTCTTCTTAAAATACTACTTGCCTGGTCGTTCCGTTGTTTTAACCCCTCAAGCACGTTTGTTTTAGCTAGCGCCACCCTATCTTCCTGAAACCCAGGCATCATAATTACATCAAGGAACAAAGGAAAACTCTCTTTAAAGTTAGAAGAAAGCGAGTTTAGCGAAGCGGTTATGGTGGTCGACCCACCACTTACAGAAGCGCTTGCGGCTAAGTACGCAAAAGCCTCATCAATTTCTTCAGCAGATACAGTTGTTGTACCACCGCTTCGCATGAGCGACGCCATCATTGAAGTTAAGCCAACCTCGTCTGGAGAATCAAGGTACCCTCCCCCCTCAAAAACTACGCCAACCTGAATAAGGGGGAGCTCTTTGTTTTCTGCGATAAACACACGAATACCGTTATCCAAAACCTCGGTGTACTCGACTGGGGACGGAACAGTGAAAACATATTCTGGATACACCAGCTCTCTTGGGCTAGCCGGAACGCTCGCGAAAAGGAACATAGATAGTGTTGTAATAATCATATATAAAACCTTCTGTTAATTTTTATTGCTCAAGCTCTGCTATTTGAACAGCCAATCTTGCCAATACAAACTCTAATATAGGCCGCTCATCTTCTGGAACGGCAACAATCGCACCCTGCAAAGCGGCGTAGATTTGAACTAAATCCCCAAGTGTTTTGTTTTCAAAGTTAATCAAAAACTCATTTGCTTGCGCCATTTGATTTGGCGTGAGTTGTAGCACCGCCGCTGGCTGGGTAACAAAAGTCTCAATTGGCGCATCAATCACATCAATGTTCGCGTCCTCAGTAGAAACCTCAATATCATCCTCGCTCTCAGAATCGGAGAGCTCTTGTATTCGTTCGTCTAGTTTTTTAAGTAGATAGCTGAACATAGGCCTCATTTCTTCAGGAACAGTTGCGGACTGCATAGACATCTGTTTTTTTGCCACCATTAACTCGTCCATTGGTATTGACCCTAACTCAATTAATGCTTGTGTGATCATTGCTCGCACCTGTGGGCTAAACTCAGCAAGCTCATCATCAACCTCAGGCGCGTCTTCTGACCGGTTGTATA
>JABJDN010000115.1 GCA_018665385.1 Phycisphaerae bacterium
AGCACCAGCGTATTTTTTCCCATCTACCCTGAACGAAACACCCGTTGCAATTTTTGAACCTTCGACCATAGACTTATACAAGCGACCAGTTTTCCCGTTTAAAACACCAGCCATAATTTCTAGTGCAAAACCATCTTTATGGCTCGCGGGAACTGCGTGGTATCGAACCTCCACCTCTGATTGTGCGTCTACAATCGCAACCATTCTTTGTGGGGCGTGTTGATTGGGCTCAATTGTTGGAACAGCGGGGGGTGGAGTTAATCCAGGCTCAAGTGCACCAAAATACTCAATAATCATTGCTTTGGTTTTTTCTAGATCAAAATCCCCTACAACTACCCCAACTAGGTTACTTGGTTGGTAATACGTATCAAAATAAGACTGGGCACCCTCAAGCGTGTAACTATTCAAATCACTTGGCCAACCAATTACCGGCCAAGAATACGGCGACGCTTGCCAGAACATAGAGTTGAATTGTTCTTGGAACACACCTGTGGGCGTAGAATCTGTACGCATGCGTCTTTCTTCGTGCACCACATCTCGTTCAGAGAAGAACTCTCTAAACACACTATTTGCAAGCCGATCGGATTCAAGCCAGCACCACAACTCTAATTTGTTTGCGGGTAGTTGGTTTATATAAAAAGTAACATCTTCTGATGTAAACGCGTTCATCCCAACAGCACCCTCGCCTTGATAAAGGGTATCGAGTTCGTTTTTTACGACAACACTCTGGTGATCCTCCATCAGCTTCTTTAACTCGATTCGAAGCGAAGCAAGTTGGGGGGTATCATTTTTTTCGTCCCAAGGGTCGTTTATCTCGCCACGCCTAAATTTATCGTACTGCTCTGTCCAGATTATTGAGAGCATGTGGTTCCGAACACTACTTTCTGCATCAATAAATTCAAGGTCCTTAACAGGGTCATTAGTGCCTATTTTGTTTGTACCCTTAAACATAAGGTGTTCAAAAAAGTGGCTAATACCAGTAATTCCAGGCCGCTCGTTGACAGACCCCACCTTTGCAACCCAACCTACAGCCACGCTGTTTTTTTCTTCACTGCGCTCCAAAAGAATAAACTTCATTCCATTTTCTAATGTGAATACAGTGGGCCGAACCTGGGCAGAAGCACACGGTGCTACTACCAAAAAAAGAATGGTTGAAAACAATAGATTTTTCATAACGGCTACTCCAAAAAGAAGTGGGTGTAAAATACTCTTAGTATGTCATCCATAGACACAAGACAGGGCAGTGTACAGCACCCGCGGCGGGTTGCGGTGGTTGTTGAGACAGATAACCCCCGGCTAATTAAAGAATCTAAAAACATTCTTCAACACATAAAAACAACCACACAACCAGGTGACGTTACGTTGCGCTTTGGTGAACGCGGTGTAGAACTACATAGCTCAAACCAGACCCACAAAAAAGGACAACGTGTAGATTTTTTACCAATTGTGCATGGTGTTCGAACCCTATCTAAAAAACAACCATTACCAAAAGCGATTGGTCCATACACATCCGTAGTAGACGCAACAGCTGGCTTTGGTATGGACGCGTGTAGACTTGCACTATTGGGATTCAGTGTTACAGCGATAGAACAGTCACCCATTGTTTCCGCAATGCTACGCGATGGTATATGGAGAGCAATGGAAAACAGCACGGCGAAAAAATTATTACAAGACAACCTGCGGTTTGTTGAATCAAACGCAATAGACTATATGAATAACCACAGCCCAGATGTTATTTACATTGACCCAATGTTCCCCCCAAAAAAGAAGAAAAGCGCCCTGCCACCAGGGCACATTCAAATGCTTCAAGCGGTAGTTGGGTTCGACGATGTTGAAGCCACCAGTTCACTTTTTCAAACCGCGTTACGTTCGGCTACCAAAAGAATTGTAGTAAAGCGACCCACCGAAGCACCCTGCACCGGCGAAAACCCAATTGCGCTGTACAAAAGTAAACTGGTTCGATACGAAGTGTACGCACCTTTTTCAAAATAGAATCCAATAAAAAAACCACAAGCAAGATGCCTGTGGTTTTTTAATGGAGCGTACCGGGCTCGAACCGGTAACCTCTGCCTTGCAAAGGCAGCGCTCTCCCAATTGAGCTAACGCCCCGAGTACTCCCATAATCCAATTCTGTAAAAAGGGTGGGGAGGAAAACTCCTAATGCGAGGATCGGTTGGGAGTCTGAAGGTGACCAACACATTCGGAAGGGGGACTATTGTATATCAGGTGTGACTGTTGCGGTAGTGGGTGAGAGAATATCAAATCGAGTTGCCTCTACAACATTCACCCTCCAGTTAGGGTTCCAGGTTGTTTTCCCTACAATACCAACGGATTGTCCAACAAGGCCTGAAAGTTCCCAATCCTCATTTGCAGGCAAATAACCAAGTGTTCTGCCAGATTTTCCGTTCTGAACACGGTACATAAAGGGTCGAAGCCGACCATCAAAGGTGTTTGAAAGTGTCAAGGTGCCCACGAGTGCATAATCACCAAACATCGACATTACTGAGCGATATTCAGACACATCATCAGAACCCTGAATTAAATTCGCTCTGAGCAATTCAATACGAGTTCGTTGTTCTTGTAGACCAGACCAAACTCGAAGTTGTTTAATTCTATTTCCAGCAATTTGTTGCACAACTAAATCCTCGTATTGTTCTAGAAGTAGCTCGGCGTACATGTCTTCAAGTGGAGCAACCTCCGCACCCATTACCGGTTCGGCTGTGATTTTTTTCCATGCCGCCTCGAGTTCGACAAGGCTAAGCGGTTCTAGATTTGTTGATTCATCTACGAGCACAACCTCTTCAACGACCATAATGTTTTCGTCATCGCAATCTTCACCCTCAGTGAAAACACCTGTTTCTGCTGTTGCATCAGTTAACACTAGAGCGACTTCTGTAAGGTCCGTGGCTTCTTCAAAATCAACGCCATAAAACATCGCGGTTTGCTCTGGTGTTGCCTTTGTAATAACAGCACTATTAATCCAACCAACAGAAGCTTTAGGTAAAGCAACAGTGTGCACAATATACGACTCTCTATGCAGTGTTCCGGGCTCTGTAACTATAGTTTCAAGAATTTCAACCTGTTGGCCATTTTGCAGCCGGCTCACTGGTCGCCAAGAGCGATAAAGTTCGTCTGATTCAATGTTTTTTGCTAACACTTCAATTTCACCCATTGCTGTACCAATGTTGTCTTTTGTTTCAAAGACGCTGGTTTCGCTTGCTGGGTATTTGATATAGCCAATGGTGTTATCAAAGATAGGGCCGGTGGCGTCTACCTTCATCCAGTCTTGCCTCATTCCACGAACAACAACAAAATCTCCGTTGTTTGCATCAGCAATACCATAATAACTATCGTTTGCGCCGCAACGCACAGTGGACTCAGTTGTGACAACACCAACCCAGGTTGGTTCTGTCTCAGCCACTTCTTGTGCTAAGAGTGCGGTTGTGGGTACAACCAGTGCTGTTAATAAAGTGGTAACAATATGTAGATTTAGTGGCATCATCGGCCTCCTCGACTTCCGTGTTTCGTAGGACGTGTAACTAATGGTGAGAGTATCCTTCTTTGCACTCTCTAGCAACCTCTCTGATAATGGTATTCTTCATACATGTGTAAATTTTTTATTAAACCCACGGTCTTATCACTCGTTTTTTTAGAATTAGGGTGTTCAACACCTTTTAAAGAGTCCACCGGGCAAATCGACCCGGGAACACCCTCTTCTGCAACACAGGAAGCCCAGGACGGTGAATTTCTACCATTGAAAACAATTACACTTCCGTTTGAGCACAAATCAACCGTAGAACAATCGCTAGAGAACCGCATGGAAGAGATTGAACTTCTAGTCCCAGCAAGGCCGGGCGACGGGTGGGAGGTTGACCTTGGAATAAACTTGTTACAACAGAAAGCAGAAAAACATGGACTTACCCTAGAAAACGCCGTGGCACTCACGCTTAGTAACAATTTGGATATCCAAATAGCAACCCTAACACCAGAGATTTCAGAACAAGACGTTATCGAAGCAGAGGCAGCATTTGATTTTGTGTTTGGCGCAAGTTTGAATTCTCAAAAAACAAAAAGACCACAGCAACAAGTTGTTGTTGGCGGTATAGCGACCTCAACAAGTGAGTCTAGCGCAAACACTCTTGACGGAGACGCTTCGCTTTCAACACTTTTAACCAGTGGTGGATCGCTTACAATTTCAACCGATGTGACGAGAACGAACAACCAGTCACCCGACACACAGCTCACCCCAAATCCAGCCTGGCAAACAATTGGAACCTTAGATTTTACACAGCCGCTTCTGCGCAACTTTGGTGACACAATAACTCTTGCACAAATACGCTTAAAAGAAATTTCACACAATCAAAGTAAAGAAGACTTACAAGAAACACTGAATATAAGCATAGCATCAACAGAAAGAGCGTATCTAGAACTAGCCCTGCAGTGGAAGGTGTTGCAAGTAAAAAACTGGCTTCTTGAGCAGGGGGAACAAGTAGTTAACATCCTAGATTTACGTCGCTCGTACGATACTGGTGAAGCAGATTACGCCCAAGCTGTAGCAACAGTGCAACAACGAAAAGCAGATGTAATAACACAACAGGCCAGGGTGCAAGAGTCTTCCGACACACTAAAAAACCTTATCAATTCTGAAGAATACTCTCTACACTCAGAAACAGTCATTCAACCGATTGGTGTCATTGAAGCGTCGCCTATTATCCTTTCTCCGAGGCAAGCGATAGTAACCGCGCTTGAAAACAGACCAGATATTAAAAAACTATTGCTCTCGATTAAGGCGGAGTCGATACAAGTAGATGTTGCCGACAATGCCAGAATGCCCAAGTTAGACATGCAAGCGCAAATGGCGTTTTATGGATTAGCCGGAAGCGCGGGCGACGGGTATCAAGAAGTGTTTGACACCGACTTCATAAATTATATAGCAGGCCTCTCGTTTGAAGTTCCACTTGGAAACAGAGCGGCCGAAGCCGGATACACATCTGCTAGACTTCAAAAAATGCGTGCAATTGCCACGTATAAAAATGGAATTCAAAACGCCACCGTTGAAGTAAAAAAATCTGTTCGAAACGTCCTTACAAATGCAGAGCTTATTCACGCAAACAAAGCTTACAGGCTTGCTCAAACAGAGAACCTTCGTGCCCTTTCTGTTGAAGAAGAAACGATGGCGGGATTAAGCCCAACATTTCTAAACCTAAAACTACAGACACAGTCTGGACTAGCGAACGCTAGGATTGCAGAATTTACATCGATCATTAACTACAACAAATCTATTGTTGATTTGTA
>JABJDN010000082.1 GCA_018665385.1 Phycisphaerae bacterium
ACTTCTCCCCAGGTTTTGAAATCGCTATACCAACCGCCGATACCACGAGCCTTAGACTCTGCACGAAGAAGCGAAAAGTTCTCAAGATATTTTTCTACGCTGGGTTCAAGAACATTAATTTCAATGCGAAGTGACGAAGCAAGTTTGTAGTGCTCTTTGGTAAAAAGCATCGGTGTTGGTCCCTCGTGGTCAAAACACGTTAACGGCTGCACGCCCGCATCACGAAGCTGTTGCAACTGAGAGTGCGACTCTATTCTGGCATTCACAATTGAAAGACCGTCGTATTGGTTTGTTGGACCCTGGTCTAGTGTGAGGCCAAGAGCAAGACCCGTGGCGCCTTGGGCAAACAGTGTTGAAATAGTTAATACGGTTGCTTGAAACATCATCATAATCCTTCTTATTATTGAGTATTCGCAGGATAAATGCTAGAAGTTTCTTCTATTTATGTGTTATTGACAAGATGGGGGTGAAGTGGGATGCTATTAGGATGAAAAACAGCTGTATTACTATTGCTCTTTTGGGGTTATTGGGTGGGTGCACGGCTCCCCGTGTAGATCGCCAAAAAATCACGGAACTTTTAATTGATGTCCGTTCTGAGATTGTGGTTATTGATCCTGTGAGCCATGATTTTTTAGATTGGTCTGATGTAATGCTTCACATCAAAAAAGCGGATGTGGTTTTACTGGGCGAACTTCATGACCATGTAATTGGCCACGCAGTGCAACTTGCAATCGTTGAAGACGTTATGGACAAGTATCCTGGCAGTGTGCTGGCCCTTGAAATGTTAGAACGGGATGAGCAGATGCTTGTTGATGATTTTATGGAAGGGATCCTTACTGCTAGGAGTCTAGAAAATTTGACACATTCGACTGACTGGGGTGCAAGTGGTGGCTGGGGTGCGTGGTACCAACCTATTCTTGAAGCTACAAAAGAGCGTGGTGGCGAAGTGGTTGCCGCAAATGCGCCGCGTAGATATGTTCGGCTTGCTCGCACGGATGGATACGAACGTATAGATGCGTTGCCGCAAAACAGACGTAGTCTTATTGATTATCCAGAAGAACTTTCGGGTGGTCGTTACAGAGAGCGATTTTGGGAGTTTGCCATGCATGATGGTGACGCTGAGATAGTGCGGGTTGATGTGTCTAGTATTGCTCCAGATGATCCCGTGCTCCCTGTGTTTCGTAGTCAACAAGTATGGGACGCAACAATGGCGCAATCTGTTGTGAATGCCGATCCAACACTATCTAAAAAAGTCGTGTTGCTTGTAGGGCAATTCCATGTCGAATACAACGGTGGTCTTGTTCAAGAAATAAAAAAGAGGAATCCGGACCTCTCAATAGTCGTTGTTTCAATTCAAAGAGAAATCCCTGAAGAAGATTGGCGCGGCACAAAAACCTCGCCACCTATTGCTGATTTGATGATTGTTGAAACCATAAACGAGTAGTTTTATTTTGTGGTGCAACGTGACAGTCTGTCATTAATAGCATCCCAGCTTGTTTCTATAGGTGGTTGCTCGATCATAATTGCCGAAACTTTTTTTGAGTCTGCCTCTCGCAAAGAAGAATATAAAACAGCGCCGTATTGCTTAGGGGAACTCGGCATTTTTATGTGGTGACCGCACAACGCTGGGGTTTCGTGAATTGACAAGACAAAGCACTCAGGGTCTTGCAGTGTTGCAACTTCTTCACGTGATTTTAATTTAGTTGGTGTGCTTGGGGCGTAATGGACCGCAGAGGTACCAGGAGATTCTGATTGAACGTGAGTTGGTTTTTGCAACACTGGTCCTATTACTTGTTCTATTTGCTTTCTTGAAATAGTGCCTGGTCGAAGAATGGTGGGTTCTGAAATTAACGATAAGACTGTTGATTCAATTCCTTCTTCGCAAATACCTCCATCAAGAATAGAAAGGTCGCTACCAAATTCTGATTCAACATGTTCCGCAGATGTAGGAGATATATATCCAGAACGATTTGCTGATGGTGCAGACACCGGTCCACCAAACGTTAATAATAGTTTACGGGCAACACTGTTTGCTGGACACCGTATCGCTATCGTCTCTCGTCCACCACACGCCTCGGCCGGAACACGTTCGTGTTTACGAACCACTAGTGTTAAGGGGCCGGGCCAAAACGCCTCGGCCAGGGATTCGCACATTGCGTCCCATGAATTAGTAAGACGTGCTACCCAAGAACTTTCAAGGATATGTGCAATCATTGGATTGTCCATAGGCCTGTTTTTCATTACATACACACGCTCTATCGCTATTGTATTAAACGTGTCGCAGCCTAATCCATACACAGTTTCTGTAGCAAAAGCCACCGGTTTACCTTGACGCAGCGCGTGCGCTGAGAGTTCAATGTTTTCGTTGGTGGGTTCCAAAATAGGCATACTGTGTTTTACTCTAAATCTATCTGGTGCACAACGAGGGTTGTACCCATTGACTTATACAAATCAACAATAGACTTGTTGTAGTTAATGATCGATGTAAATTCTGCAATCCTAGCGTTCGCCAATCCAGATTGTGTCTGTAGTTTTAAGTTTAGAAATGTTGGGCTTAGTCCCGCCATTGTTTCTTCTTCAACAGAAAGAGCGCGAAGGTTCTCTGTTTGAGCAAGCCTGTAAGCCCTGTTTGCATGAATAAGCTCTGCGTTTGTAAGCACGTTTCGAACATATTTTTTTACTTCAACGGTGGCGTTTTGAATTCCTTTTTTATACGTGGCAATTGCACGCATTTTTTGAAGTCTAGCAGATGTATATCCGGCTTCGGCCGCTCTGTTTCCAAGTGGAACTTCAAACGAGAGGCCTGCTAGATAATTTATGAAGTCGGTATCAAACACTTCTTGATACCCGTCGCCCGCGCTTCCGCCTAATCCATAAAACGCCATTTGCGCTTGCATGTCTAACTTGGGCATTCTGGCATTGTCGGCAACATCTACTTGTATCGACTCCGCCTTAATC
>JABJDN010000202.1 GCA_018665385.1 Phycisphaerae bacterium
AGAGAATTAAAATTAATGCTCTTCTTTGCGAGGTGTTGCTTCGCTGCACTTAATAGCGCGGCCATCAAGTTCAACTCCACTACATTCTTCCATTGCTTTATTTGCTTCTGAATCATCATCCATTGTTACGAAACCAAAACCTCGTGAACGACCGCTTTGGCGATCAGTGATGACAATTGCGTCTGATACAGCACCGAATGCCTCGAAGTGTGACTTCAAATCTTCAGTGGTAGTACCCCAACTTAAGTTTCCAATATACAGTTTCATACTCAAACCTAACCTTATTTTTTCCGCCCCCCCCCAGAGGCGTCACATGCCTAGAACAAAACACAGATCAAGGCACTAGGCCACCAAGATGGGCAAATTGTACAAGCATTTTGGTAATTTGCGTAATTTCTTTGTAAAAAGTGGTTCCTACTTGCGTTTTTAGTACGATAAGCAACGATGAAACATATTTTTTCTGCATTTGCTGTTCCATGTATCCTTGTAAGTTGTTCGCAACCTTCTGAACCACCAATCCCTGAAACAACAGCGGAAATTCAAGTTTCAGTTTCACAAGCAATTGGCGACCTTCCAGAAACAGAAGATCGCCCGACGATTTCACACGTCCGAATAGTAGATTTAGATGAAGATGGTCTGCAAGATGTGCTTGTATGTGATGTTCTTGGACAAAAAGTAAGTTGGATTCGCCAAGAAGCAGGCGGTACATTTACAGAACAAACAATTCTTTCAGAAGTAAATGGTCCCGTGCATGTTGAAGCAATAGACATGGACGAAGATGGCGATTTAGATATTCTTGTTTCAGCAATGGGAGTCATACTTCCATCCGATGCGCATCTTGGAGAAGTACTCATTCTTGAAAACGACGGCAACGAACAATTCATACAGCACGTTATCGCCAAAGGAGTGCAGCGTGTTACTGATGTGCAAGCTGGTGACTTAGATGGAGATGGAGATTTGGATCTCTCTGTTGCGCAATTCGGTTACACCCAAGGGCAAGTGCAATGGTTCCAAAACAATGGCGATTGGTCTTTTGCCCCACATCAATTGATTGACCGAAGTGGTGCGATTCACGCTCCTGTTGTTGATATTGATAACGACGGCGATCTTGATGTCCTTGCATTGCTATCCCAAGAATGGGAAACGGTGTACGCGTTTGTAAACGATGGGAGCGGTTCATTCACGCCAAGAATTTTGCACGATGTCGCAGACGCTGATTTTTCAAGTTCCGGAATAGAAGTAGCAGACCTTGACCAAGATGGCGATGCAGATGTTCTTTGGACAAATGGAGATGCATTTGTTGCAATTGATTACCGTCCGCTGCCAACGCATGGTTTGCAGTGGCTTGAAAATCATGGCGAAGGTGAATTTGAATTTCACCGTATTGGCCAAATGGATGGCGCGTATGCACCATCGGTGGCGGATATGGATAATGATGGCGACTTAGATATTGTTACCGTTGCAGAATTTGCTTTTTGGGATCGACCAGACACAAGAAGCGTCGTTTGGTGGGAGCAACTTGACGATATGCAATTCGCTCCCCATACAATTGCAAAAGACCCAACACATTTAGTGACCTGCGATGTAGCAGATTTAGATGGCAATGGTTTTCCTGACATAGTTGCTGGCGGCATGGCGTTGTATCCACCCTTTGACAGAATTACGCGGGTTACTTGCTGGATGAACGATGGAGCATTGAACGAAGTAGATGCGATGAGTTTTGAGTATCCTGAATCTGTACAATCAAAACTCCTAGAAGCAAGTACTTCAGGGTCTCGTGGGATGATTCTGCATGCCAACGGATTCGACCCACGTAGTGAATACAGCGCAGCGATGGAAAGTGAACCAAGCAATCCGCTATGGCCATATTATCTTGGAATCCTTGATGGTTCAGAAGGGGATAGTTCTTCTGCTTTTGCTCGTTTTGAATTAGCAGAATCGTTAGACAATTCGTATGCTCCTCTGCAAACTCGTCTGGGTGAACTGCTATTGGGGCAGGGCGAAGTTACACTTGCTCAACAGAAGTTTCGTACTGCAAATACAGAACACTCGCGAGTAGCACTTGCTCAGATTGAAGCTAGTAGCCAAAATTGGGAAAAACTATTGGAGATTCTAGAAGGCTCAACTATTCCCGCTGCTACATCGCTGCGTTTGAATGCTCAAGCAAAACTACAGGGCGAAACGGTACAGCCATATGTAGCTATTGATATGGGATACCAAATGGATGACCCTTGGCTCGCTGAAGTGGATGCACTGTGCATTCTTGCACCGCACCTTGTAACACAAGCTCAAACTAAACTCATAGCAGGGAATACTGTAGAAGCTGAGCGATTACTTCGCCGTGCAATTGAAATCGATGGTGCCGACAAAGATGCAAGGCTTGCGCTTGCTAACATTTTAATGCGTGGTGATAGATTAAACAGCCAAACACTTACAGAGTCTATTACGCATCTTGAAGCTAGCCTCAAGTCAGATCCTGAGTATGTCATGACGCGTTCCAAATA
This sequence comes from Phycisphaerae bacterium, assembly GCA_018665385.1. Classification (GTDB taxonomy): domain Bacteria; phylum Planctomycetota; class Phycisphaerae; order Phycisphaerales; family SM1A02. The sequence goes on from JABJDN010000202.1 coordinate 2,505, forward strand.
CGGTTGGGCATTGTATTTAGCTCAACGCTTGAATGAAGCGCACGCAGTATGGCTCTCCATACTTGAAGACGAACCGATGCACGGTCCAGCGCTGACATATCTTGGGCAACTTGCCCTGACTCAACAACAATTTCAGCCAGCGTACGAGTATTATCGACTTGCACTTTCTGTACCAGAAGATTCACCATTTGCAATTGCAAACAGCGATGAAATGCGAGCATCAATTCTTTACCGCTTTTCGCTCGCAGCTATCCAAGTGAATAAAAAAGTTGAAGCAATGAACGCGTTAAAACTTGCAGTGGAGTACACACCAAGCGACCCTTCAATTCAGTTTGAATTAGGTAACATGTTTATTGGAATGCAGCAATTCGATCAGGCTTTGCCACATATTGAACTTGCAAACGCATTGCAACCGGACAATGCTCGAATGCTCGCGGCACTTGGGTACACATGGTTTAATTTGAATAACACACTCAACGCGATTGTATTTTTAGAACAAGCCGTGAAACTAGCACCAACGTTTGCGTTGGCGTGGTATCACTTAGGAAATGCTCAACAGTTGCAAGGCGATACAAACGCTGCACGCGAGTCTTTCACAATGGCGGTGCAATTGCAGCCCTCATTTACAATCGCAAAAGAAGCGTTGTCAAAATTGCGTTAAATGGGTTGGTTTGAGAGCGACGGTTCGTAATGGAACGACTCTTTGATCGTGTTATCCGAGTTCATAACAAGTATTTTCGGACGATGTGATTCATATTCTTCTTCGTTCAAATGAGCATAGTGCATTATGATGACTTGGTCTCCCACGCTTGCAAGGTGAGCGGCAGCACCATTAATACCAATAATGCCTGTGCCTGGTTCTCCCTCGAAAACATACGTTTCAAATCGAGAACCTGTTGTGCAATTTGCAATTGTGATAGCGTCGCTTGCACGCATGCCGCATTTGCGTAGAAGATTGACATCGATAGTGAGCGAGCCAGAGTAATCTGGGCGCGCTTCTGTAACAACTGCTTGGTGAATTTTGCTATGGAGTACTTTTCGCATCATGAGTCCAGGTATTTTAGCAGTTTTTATGTAAAGTCAATAGCCGATTCCTTGGTATCCTTAGGAGATATTCCAAGGAGGATTTCCATGGCAGAGGTACCATTACAACAATTGCATGCCGTATGGCGTGAGCAGCACGGGATTCTGTTTAAAGCAAAAACACATGATGCAATTCGATTGCGAATGCATCGCGCTTTTTCTTGGATGAAAAAAGCAGATGAGTTTGCCATTCCTGAGGATGCAGATGCTCGACTTATTTTTTCGTGGGTCGCTATGAATACGCTGTATGCAAAGTGGGACAGTGATCGTGCCAATCGTGAGCCTGAGTGGAATACACGCGAATCTTTTCTCATTCGCATGGTGGAAGGCGATACCGAAGGCCGCATCCAAAAAACGTTGCTTGTGAATAGAAAACTATGCGATCGTTTGCTTTCTGAAGAGCATTTAATTAATTCATATTGGGGAAATCCAAGCGAAGATGAAGCGAGGAAAGCTCGGTCGAAACCAAGAAGAATTGGTAAGCATTACCATGTTGCAGAAGAAGTGATTAAAATTTTATTGCCCCTAATGACATGTATTACTATGCTTCGTTCGCAGTTAGTACATGGAATGTCGACATTCGGAAGTAGCGCGAATAGGGCGGTAGTTGAGGCTGGCGCAGTCATTATGTTTGAGTTAAACATTGCTATGTTGCAAATTATTGCAGAAGATGGCTTGTGGCAAGATGACGAATCGTGGATGCCAGTACCATACCCTCCAATGAGACCTCACTTTAGGCGCGATTCGTAATGCAAACTTCATTACTCCATGACATTAAGATGGGTGCGATTGTTGATGTCGAGACAACTGGCATGAGCCCACAGCGGGGTGATGAAGTTGTAGAGATCGGAATTATTCTGTTTCGGTTCAATGCTGTGCACCATGACGAAGTTGAGATTGTCGAAACATACCAAGCGCTCCGCGAGCCCACTGATCCTATTCCATGGAATGTTACAAAAATTCATGGCATCACGGACGATATGGTTCGCGGGAAAACACTGGACTATACAAAGATGGAATCCATTTTTGGTAGAGCGGAGTTTGTAGTTGCACATAACGCGAGTTTCGACCGTAGTTTTCTAGAAGACCTTGTGCCTATGAGTATCGACCGTCCATGGAAGTGCAGTTGTTTCGGGATTCCATGGAAACAACACGGTCTCGAAAATCGCAGACTTGGAACCTTGCGAGATTTTTTTAACATAGATCACGAAGATGCGCATCGTGCACTTGCAGATTGCGAAGTTGTACTCGAGGCGTTGAAACGGCCACATTACCTTCAAGAACTACTGAATTAATTGAGCCATGGTTAGTTTATTGAAATCTTAAGAAGTAACCGTCAAAATTTCACTATTATTAAAAATCGAATTTGGTACGTAGAGAGTGTTTCCATCATCAGTTTGTAAGTACGTGGCATACAAGCCAATGCTGGTAACAGTTCCGGCAATTTTCCCAGAAATGATTGAATCACCAACTTTAAATGGCTGATTTAGCATGACGACTATTCCACCAAAGAAATTTGCGACAACATCTTTTGAGGCAAACGCAACGCCAGCACCGCCGATGCCGCCAATTGTAATGACGGCGCTCATATTTAATCCAAGTGATTGCAACATAACAATGAATCCGACAACCCATGCAAGTACAACGCCAACGCTCGCGAGCGCTTGAATTGCTGTTGTGTCAAGATCGATAGACTCTTTGGTATGGTGCCAATTATTTAGGATACTGGCAAATGCACGAACTCCACGAGTAACGAACCATGTTGCGAGAAGAACTAACAAACCTATTCGAATCATTGAAATCAACCCGTCGGTGTTTATCACATCTTCGCCCGCATTAAACTCCAGTAAACTGTTTAACACATAATGATCGACAAGCCTTTGCATAATGAGCGTTATTGCTACAACCCAAATGGCAACACCAAGGGGGGTCGGCAAAGAAGATCCAATTGCAGTTCGAATGTCACCAAGTGTTCCTTCGCCGCCTTTGCCAAAAAGTTTAGCCAACGTAAACAGAATGAGATGAGGCGCAAAGGCAGAAGCAAGTGTAATTGTAATGAATGTGACCATGTGCCTATGGTAGCAAATAGTTAGTGCAAAGCACGAATCACTCGCACCATCTCATGCGTCAGTGATTCCAGTTGAAGTTGCAATTTTTCATCTGTAATTTGTTTTTCGTTTTGAAGATTCTCAGTGCTATTGCCCACAGCAAGGTGGTTTGGTAACACAAATGTGCCAATACCTGCAAGGATCGTCCGAAGATGATGTAAGCCTCTAATTCCGCCCAGCCCACCGGGCGAAGCTGAGACTAGGCCTGCAATTTTCCCATTCCAGCAAGACATGCGTTCTTCCCCATCAGCTTTTATTGTTGCCCAATCTATAGCGTTCTTTAGAACACCTGTAAGTGATCCGTTATATTCAGGGCTTGCGATAAAAAAACCATTGTGACTATTCAGTAACTGTTTAAATTGAAGGACTCCTTCTGGTATACCTTCCTTTGCAACTAAGTCGTCGCAATACAGAGGGATATTGAAGTCTTGTAAATCAACAAAGGTTGTTTCTGCTCCAGCTTTTTTTGCAGCCTGCAATGCAATCCGTGCAAGACGTTTGTTTACTGATTCTTTTCGTGTACTGCCAGCGAACGCTAACACTTTTGGCGAACTCATAGTGCTTCCGCATGTGCGGCAAGGTACGAAGCAACGCCTTCAGTATTTGGAGCCATGCCGGTGTCGCCCTTGTTCCAACCTGCTGGGCAAACTTCACCATGTTCTTCTGTAAATTGCAATGCGTCGACAATCCGTAGCATTTCATCAACGTTGCGACCAAGTGGAAGGTTGTTTGCAACTTGGTGTTGTACGATTCCGTCTTTATCAATCAAGAAGCTCGCACGAAGAGCGATGCCAGCGTCATGAAGTATGCCAAACGAACTTGCAATTTCACGCTTCACATCAGCGACCATTGGGAAACTCACTTCGCCGATGCCGCCCTTATCAACAGGTGTGTTACGCCAAGCAGCATGTGTAAATTGTGAATCAATAGAGCAACCTATTAATTGCACATCACGTTCTTCGAATGCTGCTACGCGTTTGTTGTGTGCAATAATTTCAGTTGGGCAAACGAACGTGAAGTCAAGTGGCCAGAAAAATAGAACAACGTAATGGCCACGGAATTGGTCAAGAGACAGAGATTCCATAACACCGTTCGGCATGACTGCTTGCGCGGTGAAATTGGGGGCTTCTTTATTTACTAATATGCTCATTGCTTGTTTCCTTTATTTGAGCCTTCTATTGTACCATTCCCAGTAGATATGAAGAAAATTGCCCTTGCTTTATTACTGTTGTGCCCAGCGTAAGCTTTCTCGCAAGAAGTACCAGATCATTCGTTCATCTTGCACCATTCTAGACATGAAGAGAGGGTAGGATTGACCTTTTGCTACTTCTCGCATGGATATGTTAATACGCAACAAACGTGCTCAATGGAATCCCGCATTCAAAAACCGCACTGAACAGCGAATGGTATTACCGTGCGCGTTGGCAAGAAAATTCTTCATTGCATATTGGGCCAGGCATTCCGTACTACCAAGACGACACACTGAATGGAAGGCTATTTTGGGCTTTCGGACGAGCTATAGTTTTTGATTGTCTTGAGTGCTACTTTCGCGACAATAATGCTCACAGTAACCGCAACAAGAAGCCCAGCATATATTGTAACTTCCTGCACAAGTGAGTCGCCCGTTGGAAGTTGGTGGGTCAGTTTGTACTCTGCTGCAAGGTCTGCTGCGTGTTTTGCTGCGTAGCCAATATATGTAGAGGCGAAGAAGCCGGGTACAAGGGCGATTGATGCATATGCATACGAAGAAAAATTCGCCTTGCTTACAGATACAAGGTAATTTAGCGCTGTGAAATTGAAAGGGGATAAACGCAGAAGTGCGATAATTTTAAAATTTGATGCGGCTTTGTCTAGTGCTTGTAACTTTGGGTGTTTTTCGAATAGCGATTGGACTGGTTTCTTTAGCACATGCCTGCCTATGAAAAACATAAGGAAAGCAGACAGAGTGCCTGCAAGAGCCATCCAAAGTAATCCCCACCAGATTCCGAAGATTGCACCTGCTGCAAGTGCAAAAATAGATTCTGGAAACAAGAATGTCGTGCCAACAATAAAAAAAACAATGAATAAAACTGGACCCCAATTGCCAAGGGCAACAATAAAGTTATCCACTCTTGGCATGTAGGGTTCGAGAACATAATGAAATAATGCGAATACTGCGACAAGAGCGATTGCAGCAAAGGCAACTCTTAAACCTGTATGGTGCCAATTAATCTTTTGCAAACTGCACGCGCTCTATTGATATTAGTGTGTCGGTGCCATCTCTGCCTTTGACGGTATCTTTGATGACTTCGCCTTCTATGATGTATTCTTCTTTTTTGCCTTGGAAAATAACTGTGTCGTTTCCTTCACCACCGTTCAGAGTATTATTCCCACTGTTCCCTTTGAGGGTGTTGTCTTCTTGGTTACCAAGTATATTGCTGTGTTTTTTTCCGGTAAGCGTAGCGTCAACGTAGTATTGCGATTTGTGGGTATATGCTATTTCTTCGTTGAACTGCAATGAAAACGTATCGCGAAAACTTGGATCAATAAGCGATTCATACCCGTGCATCATTGGTGGCAAAAATGATTCGAGCAAAGCATATCCTTTTGGGTCTTTCTCTTTGATTTCTTCGCGAGTTTTCGCGATGTAAATTCCCCACATGCCACCGGGGTTTTCATCGAATGCAGCCCATAGACCATAGTACGAATCGATTACTGATGCGATGTACTCTTGCGCAAGTGAATCTTCTTGTCTTAATTCCTCAATCCATTCCTTGACATGTGGGTCAATGGGAATACCCCATCGCCCATCACTGAGTGATTTGATTGCTTCATCTTGTAACTCCTTCTGGTATTGCGGAAGTGCACCGGGGTCATATGTACCGATACCCGTGTCGTGTACCAAATGGAAAATTTCTTCAAATGCAGCATCTCTGTGCTCCCAATCGTTTCGAATGTACCATCGCGAACCATCAACGGGCGTTTCAGATTCAAATTGAGGTTGTGCATGGATTTCTGGTTCTTCACCTTCTTGGTGTTCACCTTCTGGCATCATAAGCATGGCATGATTGTTCGCCATTGAGTTTGCAACGGCGGATTTATCGCTACCGTATTTTGTTCCTGGTACATCAGTAAGATAAAACTTTAAAAGATTTTCGCACCTAGCAACTGCAATGTCTCGCACGCCTTTTTGAGCGATGATGCGAATAGGTTTTCCATTTGGTGCAATAACATCTACGAATTTTGTGAACCCCTCGCGGCGGTAAGGAGAATCTTCAGGCAATTGTTGAAGGCCGAATTCAAGTGGGGCTGTAAGGCAAAGTGCTAGAAGTAGAATCATTGTTGTATCTCCTTTGTAGTGCAGGATACACAGTTACCATAGTGAATACGAAGAGTGCAAAACCGCTTATTACACATAAAAGGTGGTGTTCGTGCACGAGCATAGTTGAAATAGATACCCAAATTGCCCAAAACATGGCGCAGGCCATAGTGATAGTGCCGTAGCGCTTCCCTATACACCATGCGATTGTGAACACATACGAAACATGAAGCGAGGGTGCATGGTTCCATCTAGAGAAATTTTCAACTCCAAAAAAATCATAAAAATACGGTCCCCAGACGCCGGTTGTTTCGTATCCTGGATCAATTGGGACAAGCACAAAAAAGATTGCAGCTACTGCAGTCTGTGCAAGGATAGTTCCAACCGGCGCAATTGCTTTTTTCCAGGTTGCAAAAAAGAATGGGAACAGGATAACGGCAATGTCGAGCGAGAAGTACAGTGGAAGTGCCCACCTCTGGAACGTAATTTGCGATTCCCATGCAAAGTAGAGCGGGTAACGAACTGTGCGCATTGCACTACATTCATGCGAAAGCGACCATAAGAAAATGAAACCTATGTAATATCCTAGTGCTATCCAAGCGACACTTACTCGAGAATATTTCGTCACGCAGTAACTGTTGTCATTGAAATATCTTCGACAGGGCGGTCGCCTGCACCAGTTTTTGTCGTGCCGATTTCTCGAACAACTTCAATGCCATCAGTGACTTTGCCAAATGCTGTGTATTGACCGTCAAGGTGCGGGCAACGATCAAGGCAGATAAAGAACTGGCTACCTGCGGAGTTTGGGTCTTGGGAACGAGCCATGGAGAGCACACCTTCGTGGTGCTCGTGGTCGTTGAATTCTGCGTCAACATTCCAGCCTGGGCCGCCCATGCCAGTGCCGTCAGGGCACCCGCCTTGAATCATGAATCCCGAGATAACTCGGTGAAAAATAAGATTATTATAAAAATCGCTTTTGGCGAGTTTTTGGAAGTTTTCGGCGTGCTTTGGCGCTACATCGTCCCAGAGTTCGATGGTGATCGTGCCTTTGCTTGTTTGTAATGTTGCTGTTGGGTATGTCATACGCGGCATTCTACATATTTTGACTAGGTATACCACTAGGTACGGCGCCTCATCCGCTTTTAAAGATTGCGCCAGAGGTTTAGCACGCGATACACCTAAACTGTACGGGTTTTGTTAGTATATGTGAATGGTGAAAGAATTGCGATTGCCGTTGGTAGGTGGAAGGGTGGAAGCTGGTTTTCCATCGCCCGCGGATGATTTTATTGAGCGCTCGATAGATTTGAACGAGCAGATGGTTACTAATCCCATTGCTACATTTTTTGTTCGAGCAAGCGGACGCTCTATGCAGGGTGCAGGAATTCATGATGGCGATCTTCTTGTTGTGGATAGATCAGTACATCCAAAGCACGGTAGTGTTGTTATTGCCATTATTGATGGTGGTCTTACGGTGAAACGATTGCGAAAGCGAGACGCCCAAGCATTGCTTGTTCCAGAACCAAACGAAGTTGATCAAGGGGCGTACGGGTCTATAGAGGTTGGACCAGATACCGATGCAATAATTTGGGGCGTCGTAACGTGGTCGGTGCATAATTTGCAATGTACGCATTAGCTGACTGCAACAATTTTTACGCGTCATGCGAGCGGGTGTTTGAACCGAATCTTGAAGGAAAACCAGTTATCGTTCTTTCGAACAACGACGGGTGCGTCATAGCGCGATCGGAGGAATCAAAAAAACTTGGGTTTAAAGTGGGCGATCCAATTTTCAAACTAAAAGATTGCGTGCGAAAACACAACGTTATCGTTCGATCGTCTAACTTTGCACTCTATGGAGATATGTCCAGAAGAGTTATGCAAACTATTCGTCTATTTTCACCAGACGTCGAAGTCTATTCCATCGATGAGGCATTTATTCAACTCGACGGGCTTCATGGTCGTAATTACGAAGAGGAAATGCGTCGAATGCGTGCGACAATTTTGCGATGGACTGGCATTCCCGTATCTATTGGCATTGGGAAAACTAAAACGCTCGCCAAACTTGCAAATCACTATGCGAAAAAGAACATAGAAACCGGTGGCGTAGCAAAAATAGGCGAACATCCTGATGAGATGCTTAAAACAGTCGAAGTAGGCGACATTTGGGGAATCGGTAGACAATGGTCAAAAAAATTACGAAACATGGGCGTGCAGACCGCGTTTGACTTATGCCAATTAGCCCCGGACAACATTCGACAGTCGTTTAATATCGTAGCTATGAAAACAGCGATGGAACTTCATGGGCAAAAGCATTTTGCTTTTGAACAATCGCCAGAGCAACGCAAAACATTGCTCCGCTCGCGTTCTTTTGCAAATCCTGTTACATCTTGGCAAGAGTTGTCAGAGGCAATTGCATCTCACGTCACGAGTGCAGCAGAAAAACTTCGCAACGAATCCTTGGTTTCCAAAGTGCTTCGCATTTTTTTTCACACAAGTTTATTTAGCCATACGGACCCTCACCATTCAGCACACGCAACTGTTGAATTTACGTCTTCAACAAATGTAACGCACACAATCATCAAAGAAGCACTCCGTCTTGCAGAGCCATTATACAAAAAAGGGTTCAAGTACAAGCGTGCGGGCATATATTTGCTTGAACTGTCTTCTGGCTCTGCACAAAAATGTTTATTTGAAACGCAAGAAGAACAAGTGCGTGACAAACAAATGATGACGGTGCTAGATGCAATTAACACAAGCATGGGAAAGGGCACATTGCATTTTGCGTCCACTGGTTTTACTAAGGTAATGTCGATGCGACAGTTACAAAAATCGCCTCAGTACACGACGCACTGGGATGAGTTGCCAACATGCGTATGCGGTTTGCAATAATTGTTTGGCAGAGTAATCCATGCACGCAATACGACCGGCATAGTGTTGAAAAAAGCGGTTAAGTCACGAATGGAACATAGCGAAGTAGATATCACAACAATCTAAGGATCTTCTCATGCAAACGTTCATCTCAGTTACAACAATTACCGCAGTGTCTCTCATGTTAGGCATTACAAACCCGCCACCAGATACGATTGAACTAACGGGAACAGTTCGCGATTTTAAAGAACGAAGTACCGGAAGCGGTGGGGGTGATGGGCACCCCGATTTTGAGGTGTACCCTTCTAAAGGGTACGGACAATATTGCAAAAATATTGCAATTAAACTTGGCGCGGATGGGAATCCAGTATTTATAGGCAGCGGGAAAAAAGTACGCTGGCAATGTACAGACGCAAACTATCAACCGATTTGCTGGACAGTCTACGATGCATCGCTTGGCGATCATAATATTGGGTATCGCGATGGTACTTCTACTGGCGGAATTGAGTCTGCTGATACGTTTAATCAATGGTACAACGATGTAGAAGGCGTGAACATAAACATACCGCTCACATTGACGCTTGTTCGTCAGCAAGATGGTAGTTATGTATTTGACGACACGAATGATTCGTATTACCAACAACTAGGCGGTTTTTTTCCAATCGCAAATCAAGGGTGGGGCAACCCCGGTGGTTCTCCAGATCGCAATTTCCACTTTACCTTTGAATTGCATACTGAATTTACATACAACGAAGATGGCTCGCAGTATTTTCAGTTTATAGGGGACGATGATGTATGGGTATTCATTAATGGATATCTTGTTATTGACTTAGGCGGAATACACGGTGCAACAGAGCAAAACATAGACATTTCCCGTCTTGATTTAGAAGATGGGGAAACATATACGTTGGATTTCTTTTTCGCAGAACGACACCGCACGCAATCAAATTTTAGGTTCCAAACAAATTTGGAGCTACAAGAAGCGGACTTACCGAGCGGCGGTGGGTACGATTAATACTTTGCTTTCGCTTCCGTTATGGGCATGCTCATAATGCGAACCTGTGTAAATTGACGGTGCCCATCACGACCACTGTGGTAGCCATATCCAGATTGGCATGCGCCAACCCATGGTGTGCCTTCAGACCCGCCACAACCTTTATTAATACCAACCATTCCGGGTG
>JABJDN010000118.1 GCA_018665385.1 Phycisphaerae bacterium
GAGGTAATTCTTCGATATTGTCAATCATAGAGCATCATCGAGCAAAGCAACACTAGAAAACGCTTTTCCTTCGAGCATTTGTAGGCTAGCACCCCCCCCAGTGGATAAATGAGTCATTTTAGACTCTAATTCGAATAATGAGACGGCAGCAGCCGTATCACCACCGCCAACTATGGATATTGCCCCCTGCTCGGTTGCTTCACTAACTGCAGTTGCAATTCTCTCCGTGCCCTCATCGTAGGGAGAGACTTCGAACACCCCCATTGGGCCATTCCAGACAATCGTTTTGGCTTTCTTCAATATCCCCGAATACGTTTTTATAGTTTCAGGGCCAATATCTAAACCCATTAATCCTTGGGGAATTGGAGTGTGCATGGTAGTCATTTCAACGCGCCCGACTATTTGCTTGGCGCAAACATGATCGGTGGGCAACATAATTGTTGTGGTGCTTTGCTTTGCTTGTTCAAGCATTTTTTTGGCATCCAGAACACGGTTCTTTTCGACAAGACTGCTCCCAACATCTTCGCCGAGTGATACCAGAAAGGTATACGCCATCGCGCCACCAATAAGTATGGTGTCTACTTTTCCCAACAAGTTTTCGATTGCGCCCATTTTGTCTGCAACTTTTGCGCCGCCCAAAACCGCCACAAAGGGCTGCTCAGCGTGTGCGATTGCATTGTCAAGATATTGCAATTCTTTTGCGAGAAGTAGACCTGCGACTCTGGGCTTCCCTTGCATAGCTTCGGGAACAGCAACCATAGAAGCATGTTCACGGTGCGCTGTTCCGAATGCATCGTTGCAGTACATGTCGCTTCCTGTTACTAAGGTAGAGGCAAAGTCAGAACTCCCCAATTTCTCACCCGCATTGAATCGCAGGTTCTCTCTAAGGATAATAGTTGACGTAGTATCGTCATTGGAACAAGACACTGGAACGCCAAGTAACTCTGAAAGCCGCAAAGCTACAGGAGCAAGACTGAACTCTGGCTCCACGCCTTTTCCAGTTGGACGCCCTAGATGACTAAGTAAAGTAAGAGAGCCTCCGCGTTCAAGAACGCTCAAAATGCTGGGCAGTGCCATCCGAATGCGACGATCATCATTGATTATCCCGTTCTTTACTGGGACATTGAAATCCACACGCATCAGAACTCTTTTTCCATCTACATCGATTTTATCGATCGTTTGTTTCATGCTTCGTATCTTATGCTCTTAAAATACAAGGATGCGCCCAATCATTTTAATTCTTGGCCCAACGGCTGGTGGAAAAACCTCTCTGTCCATCGAACTCGCTAATCGAATCGAAGGTGGCGGTGAATGTATTATCGCAGATTCGATGCAAGTCTATACAGGCATGGATATTGGCACTGCTAAACCGACTGCGGAAGAACAGTCTCAAGCTGTACACCACCTTATCGATATTGCAAACCCAAAAGACGACGGTTTCACTGTGGAAACATGGCTGACCAAAGCGAACGATAGTATTGAAGACGTTCGCTCCCGCGGGAAGTGGCCCATTGTTGTTGGTGGAACGAATTTATATGTGCAATCGCTTTTGTTTGGTTTGTTTGATGGACCTGAGCGTGACCAAGAAAAACGTGATGAATTACACGCTGTACCGAATCCAGAATTACTTGAACGCCTTAGAAAACTTGACCCAGAAGCTGCCGACCGTATACATGTGAACGACAAAAGACGGCTTGTGCGAGCTGTAGAGGTTTGCGAAGCGACGGGAATGCCCCTTTCTTCTCTACAAGCGCAATGGGGCAAACCGATGCCAAGGGAAGATGCCAGAATGATTGGGTTATCGTGGCCAGTGAAAACAATCAACAGAAGAATCAACTCACGAGTTCGAACAATGTTCGACCAAGGGCTGCTGAATGAAGTAGAAGGTTTAAAAGATTCTTTAGGGAAACAGGCATCTGAAGCCCTCGGATACAAGCAACTTCTTGCGTATTTCGAAGGCAAATCAACCCTCGAAGAAGCCCAAGAGCGAATTAAAATTTTGACACGAAGATATGCAAAACAGCAACGGACTTGGTTAAAAAGGTTCAAAATACTGCCTTCTGCCAATTTTATTGATATGGACGAAAAAGGCATTCAATACGCTGTAGAACAAGCACTTATGCATATTTCTTGATTGTTTATATAGATGTTTGGACTTGACGGGAGCGAAAAAGTCGTTCTAATGCCATCCCATTGTGCATGGCGAACTCGTCGCTGTGCCGATGGATAACGCGTATACACACTCCTCAAATGAGAACTGCATGGAAGACTTGTTTTGGCAAAAAAGAAGACAAAAAAGAAAATAACGAAGAAGAAAACAACGAAAAAGAAAACAGCAAGGAAGAAGCAGGCTGTTCCAGACGCAACTGGTAAGCATCTTGTAATCGTTGAATCCCCTGCTAAGGCAAGAACTATCAATAAGTATCTTGGCGATGATTACGCTGTTACTTCTTCTGTTGGCCACGTACGTGATCTTCCAGCTCGCTCACCTAAAGGAGAGAAACAACCTGTTCCAGGCGTTGACCTTGAGCATGATTTTGCACCGACGTACGATGTTCTCAAAGGGAAAGGCACCTTGGTTGCAGAATTGAAAAAAGCAGCGAAGGTTGCAAAAGACGTTTGGTTTGCGAGTGACCTTGATCGCGAAGGAGAAGCTATTTCGTGGCATCTTGCTGAATTACTCAACGTAGACCCATCGAAAGCGAAACGCGTTATTTTCAATGCGATTACAAAAAAGCAAATAGAAGAAGCGTTCAAAGACCCGCATCCAATTAACATGGATTTTGTCAATGCGCAACAAGCACGTCGAATTCTCGACCGAATCGTTGGATACCAAGTCTCGCCACTTCTCTGGAAAAGAGTAGCAGGCGGTCTCAGCGCTGGCCGTGTGCAATCTGTTGCCGTTCGAATAATTGTCGAACGTGAAAAAGAAATTGAAGCGCATATTCCTGATGAAACGTGGAACGTCGTAGGAAGATTCACTCTTGACCAGGACAAATGCTCGTCACTTATCACTGAATGGGACACATTCATTGACACCAAAGACGAAAAAGGCAAAGGCCCTACGCGTAAAATGATGAACGCGTTTTTGTCGAGTAACAATTCCATCGAGGGAACTCTCGTCGAAATCGACGGCAAACCATTCAAAATATTCCGAGCAGCAGACTGCACCGATGGATTAGATGGCCATAAAAAACAACTCCTAGAGGTTGGCAAAGCTGTAGGGCTTGCCAAACCAAAAGTCCACGTCGAAGAAGATGAGAAAGGCAAAGGGCCAGCAAAGCATGTCATCACTTTGACTCATACACTTGCCGATGGTGTGCAGTACAAAATTAAAGACATTACACAAAAAGA
>JABJDN010000150.1 GCA_018665385.1 Phycisphaerae bacterium
AGTAGGAATTGGTGTGGTGGAAGTGTTGCATTTGAGAACAATTACACCTTCAGAAGATCCTTGGTATCCATGACGGCATATGTTGCTCAAAGCTTCATCAATCACCATTGCAATTTGGCCCGAATCCCTATCTGTAAAACCACATCGAACTGTCGCTGAAGACACTAATTGTCGAATAGTCGAAAACCAAGATGGTGTTGATGCAAAGGTAATTTCAAAAGTAGTACTAGAAAGTGGAATGCTCATTTGTTGCATTCATGGTACTCTTTCCTGTTCTTATGAGAAACGAAAATTCGAACTCTTCTACGCAAAAAGGCGCTGAAACTGTCCTCATCTTAGATTTTGGGAGCCAGTATGCACAGCTTATCGCAAGACGGGTTCGCGAAGCAGGTGCATTTAGTTTGCTCATGGCCCCCGATACCCCTATCGAAGAATTGGCAGAACATAATTTATCTGGAATAATCTTCTCTGGTGGTCCTTCAAGTATCAGTGAGGAGGGCTCTCCTCGTTGCGACGACCGGATTTTTGACCTCGGTGTCCCCATTCTTGGTATTTGCTACGGAATGCAACTAGGCTGTTCCATGCTAGGGGGTAGTGTTGAAGGTGCGCATGCGCGTGAATATGGCCGAGCTTCTCTTTCTGTGAAAAATGCTACAGGATTACTTCGTGGGATACCCGCAGATACTGCCGTGTGGATGAGCCACGGCGATCAGGTAGACGCTCTAGGCAAAGACTTCGAAGTGCTTGCGACAACTTCTACATGCCCTATGGCTGTAGTGACACATATTAAAAAACAATTTTACGGCGTCCAATTTCATCCAGAAGTAACGCACACTCCACACGGAGTAGACATTCTTAGAAATTTCCTTTATGAAATCTGTAACGTGCAAGGCACGTGGAGAATGTCAGATTTTATGGAAGAACAATGCACTCTTATTCAAGAGCAAGTCGGTGATCAACGAGTCTTATGTGGTCTAAGCGGGGGAGTAGACTCCTCAGTAGTTGCAGCACTCTTGCATAAAGCAATCGGTAAACAACTTGTTTGTGTGTTTGTTGATAATGGTCTTTTACGTAAGAATGAACGAGATTTTGTCGAAACAACCTTCCGTGACCATTTTGATATAGATTTACGAGTTGTAGATGCTGCAGAAGCCTTTTTACTCGATCTTAAAGGTGTCACAGATCCTCAAGAAAAACGCAAACTCATCGGTCACCGTTTTATTGAAGTCTTCAAGGAATCTGCTGAAGAGATTCAAAAAGAATCTAATACAGAAGTTACATTTTTAGCACAAGGGACCCTGTACCCAGATGTTATTGAGTCTGGTCATGGGTATAGTGGCGCCGCTGCAAATATTAAGTTGCATCATAATGTTGGAGGTCTGCCTGAAGAATTAGGCTTTGACTTAGTGGAACCATTACGCGATTTGTTCAAAGATGAAGTGCGAAAATTAGGTGAAGTACTAGGTCTACCAGACGGCATTATTTGGCGCCATCCATTCCCAGGTCCTGGGCTTGCCGTTCGTTGCCTTGGCGATATAACTGAGCCAAAACTTGAAGTGCTTCGAGCATGCGATGAAATTGTCTTAGAAGAAATTGTTGCAGCAAATCTATACAGAAGTACCGATCAAGTCTTTGCAGTGCTTTTGCCAATTCAAACCGTTGGCGTAATGGGCGATGGAAGAACGTATGAGTCCGTTGTAGCTGTGCGCGCAGTAGAAACCCAAGACTTCATGACTGCCGACTGGGCTAAATTACCGTACGAAGTGCTTGCTTCAATGAGTTCAAGAATCATTAACGAGGTACGAGGCGTGAACAGAGTGGTCTACGACATTAGTTCAAAACCTCCAGCTACTATCGAGTGGGAATAAAACTCTTTACAGAGATAGATTTGCAAAAATCATTCTGCCTGCAGAGGTTTGCAGCGAATTAGTAACCTCCACCATAACGTGCTCGCCTATGTTTTCACCGCCATCTTCAATTACAACCATCGTGCCATCGGGCAAATACCCTATGCCTTGTTGAGGGGACTCTCCCTTACGAATAATTTCTATTTGCATGATTGCTCCTGGAACGGCCTGCGTGCGCACTGCAATAGACAAGTCATTTAGATTTAACACTGTGACGCCTTCAATTTGCCCTACTTGTTGCAAGTTGGAGTCAGTAGTAAGAATACGGAAGCCGCTCGATTGGGACAACTCTATCAAAGCTCTATCGACACTTTCAGTAGAATTTTCACTCGTTTCAATAGTGAGTTCAATTTGTGGCGAATTTCTTAACGTAGCAAGAACACTCAATCCTCGACGTCCACGTTCTCGTTTTGTTTTCTCTTTTGAATCAGACAATGTATGTAATTCTTCGATGACAAATTGTGTAATCACAAGTGGTGCATCTACAAATCTAGATTTTGCAAGTTGTTCAATTCGTCCATCAATCAAGACGGAAGTATCAACGAGTAACGGTCGAATTCCACGAACTTTCCGAGCAAACTCAACATATGGAAGTACTAAGCGTAAATTGTCTTTTGTTGTGAAAACAATACTGATTGCAAAATAACAGAGTGTAATACCGATTACAAGTTTAAGAAGTGTAAGGTATTGAAGTGCAATATCACCACGTTTCAGATCCCATGAATCACCAATCAAATCAATCAACAGACTAACTGCAAGAGATGCAAACAAGCCAACGACAAGTCCAAGGTACACCCCGAGAACTGCTGACAATCGCTTATTCGGCGTAAGGTAATCCAATACAAGCACAATTATTGCAAATGCAATTGTGGAAATAAGTGGTCCAAGGTGGTCGACTACAACTTCTTCGATAGATTGGTTCGAAGATTTCAACCCTGCAATAAATGGAAGAATCGCAGCTGCAAACATAAAAGTAACAAAGAGCAAGCGAATTGTCAAAATAACCAGGCGTTTCGTAGCGGCCTCACGGGTTTTGTCTAATTCAAATGCGGTAATTCGAGGTGCTTTATTTTCGGAATCCATATGTTTAGTGTACCCGCACAGCCTATCGTTAGCAGAAGACACATGATATCATGACCTATATCGGAGGCAGGAAGGGCGGTCGGCCTCATAGACGGACGGCCTGCGAACCTGGTCAGAGCTTGACGGCAGCAGCCATAAGTGGCGTCGTTCGAGCTTTGGGTAACCGGCCGCCCTTTCTGTTTTCACTTTTTGGAGTTCCTTTTGAGTTATACCGTATTAGCAAGAAGATACCGTTCAACATCCTTCGATACTATCGTAGGACAAGAGCCCATTGCTCGTACACTTAAAAATGCTATCGAATCTGATCGTACCGCGCATGCGTACTTGTTTTGCGGAACAAGGGGTGTTGGTAAAACTTCGATGGCACGTATTTTTGCTCGCGAACTCAACCGATCTCACGAACTCCAAGAAGAAAATAAAATTGGTGAAGCTGTTTTTCGAGGCAATGACCTCGACGTCATCGAAATTGACGGCGCTTCAAATAGGGGTGTACAAGAAGCACGCGACTTAATTGCATCGGCTGGTCTAGCACCATCAAGATGCAAGTATCGAATTTTTATTATTGATGAAGTTCATATGCTCACCACGCCTGCCTTTAACGCATTGTTAAAAACGATGGAAGAGCCGCCTTCCCATGTCAAATTCATTCTTTGTACTACAGAACCGCACAAAGTCCCATCAACTATTCAAAGTCGATGCCAGAAATTTGATTTTAAAGCAATTACTACAAGTAAAATTATTGACCATTTGAAATTCATCTTGCAAAAAGAAAAGATCAATGCAGACGATGAAGTCATTGCAGAAGTGGCAATGCTTGGTAATGGTTCCATGCGAGACGCTTTGTCTATTCTTGATCGCTTGCTCGCCGGTGGCTCTACGACTATTAAACTTGAAGAAATGGAAGACTTGCTTGGCTTGCCGTCTCAAACTGCAATGTACCAATTGTGTACTGCAGTTGCCCATTCGAAACTGCAAGATGCGTTTCTCTCCTCAGATGCATTGATTTCATCAGGAATTTCACTTGACCGTGTACTAGAAGTTCTTGCAATGTCGTTTAGAAATGCACTTATTGGTAAAGTTTGTGGCGCGGACACTCCTATGCTTGAGCTCTCAGATGGTGCTCGAGAAATTATTACAACTATTGGCAATCAACTTAACGAGAGTCAATTAACGTACATGATCGCATTATGCGATGCCACAAGTAGGCAAGTACGCAGAGGTGGTACGGGCAGAGCATTGTTTGATGCCACAATCGCTCGATTGTGCATGTCTAGCAGCATCGCCCAAGCAGGGAACATTCTTTTCAGCAACGAACCAAGTGCAAGAAACAAAAAAAAAAGAATAACTACTAATTCTTCTCCTTCAACAAAACCAGTAGTTGTAACACCAAAGCAAGCAGAAAAAGCAGTTACATCAATTCCTTCAAAAGAGGTTAATTGGGAATCTATTCGTACTTGCATCGCACGAACACCTGGCTTAAAAAGAATTGTTACATATTTAGAGTTTAGTAAACTAGATGGCCAGAAACTAACGCTTGAAATTTCGGTTGATGGGACTGATTCTGTCAATTACATCCTTGCTCAGCGTCAACGAATTGAACAAACACTTGCTCAAGAATTTGGTGGTACTTTTACTGTTGTTATTGTGAGTAAGCAGCAGGCAACATCTGCTCCGTCGGTTACAGATTCATTTGATGCTGTCAAAAATGATGAGTTAGTACAAACAGCCAGAGGATTGTTCGAAGGCACTATCGTTCAAGTTATTGCTACTCCACCGGAGGATACATAATGTCATTGCGTGATTCTAAAGGTACTCCAGAATCCGTGCGTGCATTACTCGATGGACTTACACGCTTGCCAGGCGTAGGTAAACGAAGCGCAGAACGGATTGCTTTTTTTCTCATTAAAGAAGATAAACAAAAAGCCCTAGAACTCAGTAAAGCTATTGCCGATGTTAAGCAGAAAGTTGTTTGTTGCGATGTTTGTAATAACATTGCCGATTGCGCTCCGTGTCTTATTTGCCAAGACGACCAACGAGATAGCGCTGTTGTGTTAGTAGTTGAACAGCCACGCGACTTGATACGACTGGAGGCGACTGGAATGTACAAAGGCGTGTATCACGTTTTAACAGGCCGTATTGACCCTCTCGCTGGCGTAGAAGCAACTGACTTGACCGTTGATGCATTGTTAAAACGTGTAGATTCCCCAGAGTCCAATGCAAGAGGAGCCCAAG
This sequence comes from Phycisphaerae bacterium, assembly GCA_018665385.1. Taxonomy (GTDB): domain Bacteria; phylum Planctomycetota; class Phycisphaerae; order Phycisphaerales; family SM1A02. The sequence goes on from JABJDN010000150.1 coordinate 5,223, forward strand.
TTCAAGAAGTAATCCTCGGACTAAACCCGAATCTAGAAGGTGATAGCACTTCACTATATTTAGCCTCAGAACTTGCAGCTAGAGGAATTAAAGTGACTCGTTTGGCAAGAGGGTTACCAAGTGGCTCGCAAATCGAATACGCAAACACGCAAGTCCTCGCTGATGCCATTGCTGGCAGACAAGGCATGGAATAGGGTCTATTGGTGAGATTTCAATGAAGTTTCAAATTGGACAACAGGCAAAAACTGGCCAACAGATGAAGTTGGCACCTCGCATTATCCAGACAATGGAGATTATGCAGTTGCCGTTACCTGCTCTAGAAGAAAAGATTGCACAAGAACTTGAATCTAATTTTGCGCTTGAACTCGTCGAACCAGAACAGCCTGAAACAGAAGACATCGATACCCAAGAAGAAATCGATTCTGAATTCAGTCGCCTTGAAGAGTTTGAACAACGAAGTGGCGCAGAGCTTTCTGATTTGCCCCCAAGGAAAATAGTTTCAGGTGACCGTGACCCAAAAATGGATGCGTTGGCTTCTATTAGAGCAAGGCAGGAAAGTTTATCTGAAATACTCATGCACCAATGGAGCCTTGCGGATGTGGATGATTCTTCAAAAGAAATTGGGGTAGTACTCATAGGTTTAATAGATGCTGATGGTTTTCTGACACAAACCATTGCTGAAATGATTGTAGCTGTTACAGACGAGTTGGAAAATACTGTTGACTTGGAATCAGTCGAATCCGTTATCGGGTTGATGCAAAAATGGTTAGACCCTCCTGGTATTGCGGCTCGTTCACTCCAAGAATCGCTCATGATTCAAGTAACGGAATACATGCAAGACGACAAAGAAGGCTGGGCGGATGTCGCTTTAGTTATTGGAGAATATCTAGAGGATATAATTTCAAACAGACTTCCTAAAGTTGCAAAAGCATCAGGAATCGGATTAGAGCGAGTGAAACAAGCTATCAGCAGGATGCACGAGTTAACCCTTAGTCCTGGTCGACTAATAGCAACTGAAAGAGTATTGCCTGTTATTCCAGACGCATTTATCCAGTTTGATGATATCAAGGATGCGTATGTTGTTGGCGTGAGCACAGGACGGGTCCCGCCTTTGAAAATCTCGACTGAGTTTTCAGACATTTCCGTTGATCCTAGTTCAGAAAAAGAAGCAAAATATTTTGTGCAACGAAATATTAATTCAGCTCGATGGATCATTGAAGCGGTAGAGCAGCGAAAGAAAACAATTCATAATATTGTCCAAATTGTTGCTGAAAGACAATTCGATTTTTTAGAAAAAGGCGATGCATATTTGCGTCCACTCCCGATGATAGAAGTTGCTGATATTCTAGGCATTCACGTTGCAACTGTAAGCAGGGCTGTTGCTGACAAGTGGGTCCAGACTCCACGTGGAATATTCCTATTACGCAGGTTTTTCTCTGGCGGAACGGCTAGTGACGCTGAGGGTGAAATGAGTTGGGAAGCTGTAAAATCAAGACTGCAAGAAATTATTGATCACGAAGATAAATCTACACCGTTTAGTGATGAAACACTCGCTAAAAAATTGCGGGAACAGGGGATCGTTATTGCTCGTAGAACTGTAGTGAAGTACAGGCAACAACTAGGTCTGCCTGCTGCTAGATTGCGTAAGCAATTCTAGTTAAATAGTTTCTACTTCTTTGGACTTAGATGTAGTCATTTCATCAATCTTTGCGATGTTCTTTTTTGTAAGTGATTCCACTTCTTCTTTTCCTTGTTTGCCATCGTCTTCAGAAACAGCTGTCGTTTTATCTTTAACCAACGACTCGAGATGTTTCATAGCTTCTCGGCGTTCGTTACGTATAACAATTCTAGATTCTTCAGCCATCTTTTTTACTTGGTGAACAAGTTGCGCACGGCGTTCCGCTGATGGTGCTGGAATATTAATACGAATGAGGTCACCTTCGGCTTGTGGATTTAGACCTAAATCAGCACCTTCTAGGGCTTTGATTATGTCATTTTTTGCAGCAGGGTCGTACGGTTTTACTACAAGTTGCGTGGCTTCGCTCACTGAAATTGCAGAGATGTCTTTTAAGTCTGTTAGGCTTCCGTAATATTCGACTTTGATATATTCAACCAGTGCAGTTGTTGCTCGGCCAGTCCTTACACCTTTTAATTCCTTACCGAAGTACTCCACCGTTTTACTCATTTTGGATGTGCACTCTTTTGTTACTTCTTTGATACTCATACGGTTATTCCTTTAGTTATTGACAAGAGTGCCTATTGTATCACCGCCAACGACTTTGCAAATATTGCCGTCTTCTTTAAAATTGAACACTACAATTGGAAGATTATGTTCCATGCACATGGAAAGTGCGGTTAAATCCATAACTCCTAATTGTTTCGTAATTGTGTCGGTAAATGTTAATGTGTCGTATTTTTTTGCATGTTCGTTTTGCATCGGGTCGCAATCGTAAACACCATCTACCTTTGTGGCTTTCAACAGTATGTCTGCTTCCAGTTCAATCGCTCGTAGAGAGGCGCAGGTATCAGTTGTAAAAAATGGATTTCCAGTGCCTGCTGCAAGAATAAGTACTCTGCCTTTTTCGAAATGGCGTAATGCTCGTGCTCGAATAAACGGTTCTGAGACAGATTCGATTTCTAAAGCGGACATGACGCGTGCAGGTTGCCCTTGCTTTTCGATTGCTTCCTTCAGTGCCAACGCGTTTATTACAGTTCCAAGCATGCCCATATAATCAGCAGTAGCTTGTGCTATTCCTACACGAGAGGCTAATTCAGCCCCGCGGATCATATTGCCTCCGCCTACAACTACGGCTAGTTCAGTGCCAAGTCGAGCAGCATCTGCGATTTGACGTGCGATTGTCGTAAGCTCATCTGGGTCAATTCCTAGTACGCCAGGTTTCGAAAAGCTTTCGCCACTAATTTTCAGAATCGCGCGTTTGTAATATGGGGCTGTACTTGTCATGTAATAATTCCTATTTGTGGCATTTGACTCTACAAATGGGGGTTCAGTCAAGAGCCCAATGCCGTATGATGGATAATAATCGTAAGAAGGATTTATGGATTACAAGGAAGAAGCATTACAAACGCCGAGTAGAACAAATTCGTCCGCTGTAGGTACCAATTCAGCTCGTTCAATTTCCGAATATAGACAGCAAGAGCGCTCACGATGGAAGAAGAGAGCGTTCTCATTTATTTTTGCTGGAATCTTAATCTCAATCCTCGTTCATTTTAACATAGCTGTCATTCTTCAACTTCTCATGCGAAGTGGAGGTGATGCAACATCTGCAGGCGCACTGACGACAATTGAATTTGCGATGCAGGATTCTTCTACCCTTTCTGATATGCCAGAAGGCCAAGAGTTACAGCAACAAGAGAGCATTTCAACAGAAGCATCTTCAGAAGCACTCACAGCAACACAGGCAACATTAGCAGCTGACGCGACAACAACTGCTCTTGAAGCAAATTCGGCTGGAATGACCCCTTCTCTAGGCGGGGGAGGCTCATCAGGAATGGGCGGCGGAATGGGTGGCTCTGGGGGGGGAACTACTTTTTTTGGCATTTCATCTTCCGGAACTCGTTTCTGTTACATAGTTGACGTATCTGGCTCTATGTCAGCCCAAAACAGGCTTGGCTCTGCATTAGCAGAGTTAACTCGCTCATTAAAACAACTTCCAGATTTTGCTCGTTTTTATGTGCTCTTTTACAGTTCCTCAGTGCGTCTAGATATACCTTCAATGCAGAAAGGGTGGAACACTGCTCGGGCGTCAACAATTAGACGAATGACAAATGAGTTTGAAAGCATTCACCCGCAGGGTGGTACAAACCCGGGCCCCGCTTTTCAACGTGCACTCTCTTTAAAGCCATTACCAGAGGTGATCTTCTTTTTAACTGACGGTGTAATTTCACCATTCTCGGCTGAAGAATTGCGGCAAATGATTCCTGATGGCTCACGTGTAATCGTGAACACAATTGCGTTTGGAGATTCTGCAAACCAGGATGCAATGATTGAAATAGCTAAGGAAAACCGCGGTCAATATAAATTTGTTGCATCAGATGGCGGCAAGCGGTGAGTAGATTACTTGTACTACTATGCTTTCTATGCTCGAACGCCTATGTGCATGCCGAAGTAATACTGCGTAGAGATACCCTTGGCAGTATTCAAGGAGAAATCCAGAGCGCTGGAAAAACTGGCCTGCTCCTCATTACTTCAGAAAACCAAAATAAGACTGTACGCATTCCGTGGAGTTCTATCATTGAGATTCAACCTAAAAAAAACAGACCCAACATTGATGCGTTACTTATTGAAGGCAAGCAGATATGGCGAGCAAAGAACCGTTTGCTAAGGGGCGACATACAGTTAGCGCTTCCACTTCTAGAGTCACAATTTATGCGACTTTCCGGTACTGGCAGTTCCGATACAAGGCTGGTTACTGAAGGGTTGCTACGTGCATTGCTCGCCCAAGGGTTGATAGACAAAGCAGTCATCCCTTGGCTAGAAACTGTTCGACTTGAAGAAGCAGGGTTTACCTCACCCTACAATATGCTTGACCCAATCCTAGAGAAAGAGAGCCTTCTTTGCAGGCACCTTCCAATCATGGCACTGCAACTGATCGAAAACAACAAACTTGATAGTTACGCTGTATCTCATTTGCCAAAAACAAAATTCTTTGCTCAATTAGTAGAACAAGGCGTTGAAGAAGGCTCAAGCTTTGCGCAGCAAATTTTACGCACGAGTTCTGGAAATGAGGAAGCCTCTAGCACTCTTTTAGCGCAGTACGGTACACTTGAAGAGTGGCAAAAAGTGTGGGTAAACTATGCACATTTTCTTTTCGCCAAAAGTAAACAAGATATCCAGAATGCTAAATTGTATTTAGCAACTGTTGCTGCTGTTGATCCTACAGTTCAACCATACTTAACAGGCATGGCTATGGTTCAACTCGCAGACATTTTAGAATCAGAACAGAAATTAGACGAAGCAAGAAGAATTCGGTACGAAATGAATCATTTTTTTCCTTCTCATCCATACTTTTTTACAAATACAAATAAAGGAAAGTAATCGCAATGGTGCAACACATCATATATTCAGTAATGTCGCAGGCAACTGCAGAAGAGCCAGCAACTTGGTTCACTACTATCGTCAAGGGTGGTCCTGTTGGATTCATAATCATCGCTCTGAGTCTTGTCGCATTAGCACTTGTTGTAATGCATATACTTCAAATTAGACGCACTTCATTATTACCTCAGGAGCAATTGCTTGTAATTGAAGAAATGCTTTCAAGCGGCCACGTGGAAGATGCTCTATCGTACTGCGTTGACCCTGAAAACGATTCGTATTTAACTCGCATTCTTGCCAGTGGTCTACTTCGATACCAGAGATCCGCTTTTGGTCCATTTGAACTTAAAAATGCTCTTGAAGAAGCTGGTGAAGAACAAACTTCACGCCTTTTTCGCTCCACTGATGCGCTTGGTTTAATTGGAACTATTGCACCACTTCTTGGACTTCTAGGTACTGTCTTGGGAATGGTTGGAGCCTTCGAAACAATTGGCCAAACTGCATCAAACACACATTCTGCTTTAGCCGTAAATATCAGCGAAGCTCTCATCACTACTATGCTTGGTCTTGTGCTTGCAATTCCTTGCGTAACGCTGTTTAGTTTCTTTAGAAACAGAATTGAAGGATTGAGTGCTGAAGCAGCTGGTGAAATCGAGCATCTTGTTCTGCATCTTGAAGAGGCCCAAGGCAACGGTTAAATGGAATTTAAGGGAAACAAATCAAGAGTCATTATCCCTGTTGTGGAGATGACGCCTATGATTGACATTGTTTTTTTGTTGATTATCTTTTTTATGGTCGCCGCCCAGTTTGCCCAGCAAGCGCATATTAAGTTGGATTTGCCAACTGAGCTTGGCGAAGAAATCACCCACAAGGAACAAAACAAGTTAGTCATAAACATTATTGAAGATGGAACAATTATCGTCGATAAAAGTGAAGGGTCTATTTCTCTGCAAGAGCTTGAATCAATAGTTGGCTCTACATTAGGCGAGGATAATACTGGTTGGCAGAATATTACACTTCGAGCAGATGAAAATGCACTGTCAAAATCACTAAACGAAGTTATAGGTGTATTACATAAACATGGCTTATCCGCAACAAACGTAGCAACGGAAACTCCTTAAATGAATTTCAGTTCGGCTAAAGGAAGGCATAAAATCAACAAAGGTTCACTAAACCTTTCATCGATGATTGATGTCACATTCTTGCTACTTATTTACTTTATTGTCACAACGGTATTTACGCCTGCAGAAAGTCTACTTTCTCCTGCATTGCAGTTGGAAGAAGGCGCGGCTTCTCAGGCGCAAGACTTTGAACCGCAAATTGTCACCTTAGAAATGCAAGGCATCCATACAGTATATGTATTGGGTGGACAAGTTCTCACATCACGTGTTGAATTCGCAAACACCATTGCAAAATTACCTATAGCCCCGGGAATAATAATCAGAGTAAAAAATGAAGTTCCAGTTGGCTTCGCACTTACTGCTGTTCAAGAAGCCAGAAACGCAGGTTTTGAAAGAGTAACATATGTTCCAACTGTTGATTAGTATTACTGCGATTATTTGCATAACGCTACCAGCGCAAAGCCAAGATAATGTATCTACTTGGTTGCAACGAATGGGATGCGAAGAGTTACTCGCTTCGTATTTAGAGAATCAATTAGATCACGGCAGTCGAATTGAACAAATACGTGCTGCGAATCAACTTGCAGATGTCTACGCAATTCTCTTAGCACGTTCGTCAGGGAAAACAGATTCTGAAACCCTTCAACGAGCCATTCAACTTTTTGAACGAATTCCAGAAGCGGGTACTACTGACCTACGTGTTCAGTTATACCGAGCAACATATCTTGCAGCAGAGCAAATACTTGAACGGTACCGATTACGTATTTCTTCTAAACAGGAAGCTGAAGTAGCAATACAACAATTGAACAGTGTTGCTATAGAATTACAAACTCTTCGCGCTGCGCTTATGAAAAGAGCTCGATCGTCAAATTCGCATGACGAAAAAAGAATGCAGCAAATTGGATTACTCACTTCCTATTTAGCATGGTCAAAATACTATATAGCATGGTACGAAGGGGACATGGGCAAAGCAAAAGAAGCTGCTCAATTATTTTCAGAAATTTTGATGGGAGAAAAGCCGAGCCTTCAATCAGTGTCTCTCGATTTAAAAATACACGACACGGGTGCTCGTTCAATTCTTGGTATAGCTCTTTGCAAGGCCATAGGTAACGATCCGATTGGTCCAGAATTATGGTTCGAAGAATTAGAAGACCCTAGAACTTGGAGCGAAGTGCAGAACGCTATACCACTATGGAAATTCTTTCTCTTGATTGATTCTAAAAATTGGAATGCAGTTCTTGGCACACTCACAAATTCTACATCATTAAACAAAACTCTATCTAATCGTGTTGCTGCTGTTCATGCTTTAGAAGACTACACAGACCCCGCAGCTAAAGAGTTAGCGCAGACTGCCATCGCAAATTTAATTGAGATAAATCAATTGGGCATCGTGCGAGATATAGTTTTTACGTATGGAGAAGAAGCGCTCAATAAAGATGGCTTTATAGCCAAATATATCAAAGGGGACATCGCGTTTCAAGCCGTAGCAGACGAATACACTTCAGATCAGCCAACATCTAACCCTGCCATTGCTGCTCAGTTTTTACAGGCAGCTACGTTGTTTACTAATGCACTTCGAGCCACTGATACCAACGATTTTCCTACTATTAAAAGCGATTGTTATTTTAGAACGGGTATTTCCTTATTCTATGCGTCAAAATTTTCTGAAGCATCGTTCGCATTCCAAAAGTCTTCTGAGTTAGACAGCAAGGAGCAAACAGTATGGATGGCTATAGTTTGCCTACATAATGTTCATGAACTTTCTACAGAACAGGAGTTTACAAAGGATGCATTGATAGAGTTATTTTTGAAAGCTTGGCCCAATTCAAAGCGCACCTCGCAATTAATGCTTCATAAAACGGATGTTAATAATGCAACAATTGATGACGTAGAACTCTTGCTCTCTATTCCACACTCATCTCCAGAGTACGAAAAGGCAAAACGACAAGCTGCGCGTTCCTTGTATGTCATGTGGCAAAGGAATGATCACCAACATGTACTTGTAGGAAATAGATACATAAGCCTGGCTTCAGCCATTCTCTCAGAAGATGCTAAAGATCCTAAAAATGAGAAGTTAGTACAAAGAGCCATCGTAAGAGCATTGCGAATATTAGAGATATCACTGCATTCCGAAGTGCAAAGGCTGCAAGCGGCGGAGAACGCTTTGCAAACTCTTGATTTTATACAACAAAGCAATAGTGAAATACTTGTTGAGTATGCAGGTGAAATTGCGTATCGAAACTTACTTTTTCTACTGTACACCGATGAATTGCAAGAAGCATCTGCACTGTATATTCAAATGACTGAAAGCCCCGAATTCTCAGTATGGGTAGAACATGCATCTGCAATCATCTGGAATTCAATCCAAGAAGAATCTGAAACTGCAACACCTCTGTTAACATATGCCGTTGGTACAACGATTCTGCTTCAACACACTGAATCTGAATATGGGACAAATACACTAGCAGACCTTGCGACAAAAACTGCATATGCTGCTTATTATCTCTACCAATCATCAAACGAAGAACTCTATAAAGTTGAACTTCTTCGGATTGCCCGTTTGCTTATTTCTCAACGACCTAAAACTTTACAAATTCTACTTTTGAATGCCGAAGTTGAAATGAATCTGGGCAATAAGGATACCGCTCTCTCTCAATGGAAAATGATTTCTTCAGGCACTCCACCTGGTAGCGACGATTGGTTGCTTGCAAGGTACCACGCCATTAACATGCTCTCGTCTTCCAGTGTTGATAAAGCAAGACAACTTCTTGACCAACATGAGATTCTGTATCCAGATTACGGCGGAGGAGCTACTAGCGAATTGTTTAAGCAGTTACATTTGAAGTTGCGAAAGGAGACTTCAGAATGAGTGTTATCGAAACAGCTTGCATTTATTTCGGTATTCCAGAAACAGACGACCCGCGTTTGTTGTTAGGAATTCAACATGGGCGATACGATAGAATTGCTATTAGAAATGCGCTTCGTAGAAGACTAGCTCAGCTCCACGTGCACCCACAAGCCTTGACCGATGAAGCAGCTCATATTCGAAAGTACGTTTCTGAACTCGCTACTGAGTTAGAATACGATGCTCCAGAAACATTAATTCACACTCAAGAAACGCCACAACAGCTCACGAATTTAGATCAAGCAATAATCGCAACTCTTGTTAGCGAGGGTGGCTGGAATAAAAATAGTCGTTCTCGATTAGTGGGCATAGCGGCAACCTATTCAATAACAGTTGGCGGTCTCATGAGAATACTTGAGGCATTTGCAGACGCAGCACGAACTGGCGGGGGGCCTTTATCAGCACAGCAAAGATCAACATACAAAATAACAAGGCAATGGGCAGTTCTTCCTAAAAGGAAAAGCGCAGTTAATGTGCTTGACTCTTTTATCGCAGATACAGCTAAAAAGCTTACTCCTGAACTAAATTCCCCTAGCCCAGTAATGACAGTAAAGCTAGCTGTGTTATTTTCGTTGCTTACGGTACTTGCGTTCGTTCTTTCTTTGCAAGTGTTGTTTTCAGAAAATCTTTCTGCTGACGATACTACTACGGTAGTGACCCATTCATTGGGAGATCAAAATACAAAAGCGACGCCCGTGCAAGAGACTTCTTTGTTTGTAAAGTACCCTACTTTTTCAGTACAGAAAATTCCCGAATCAATACTTACATTCTCTGACAATTCAATCCGAGATGTAACGGCACTAAAAACAATTGAAGAATCATTACGGCTCTCTTTTAGAGCAGGCACTCATCCGGAACACTCTCTCATAGATTCTTGGAATACTTCCATTTATAGCATATCGAGTGGTTGGCTTTTTATTGATCAACAAACTCAACTGCAAATCAAACAGTCCATCGTGCAGATCATATTGTTCGCAGAAGTACATTCAATATTCGTAGAAGAACTTCTATCTCAGCTCAAAGTGAATCGGATCATGTTTACCGATGCCCAGCAATTGACTCGCTTAGTTTGGAAAACAGGCATCCTCGCTACATTGAAATGCGATCATAGGTTAAACGCAAACGTTCGCACTATTGTTAATGATATTACACTCCCTAATATCGAATCTTGCGATGAAACCGAATCTAGAGTCTACGCATTGCAATCAGTTGCAATGCAATTATTGCCCCGTACTGAATTTGAATCGAATGCGATGGCATTGTGGGAAACTTGGTTTTTAATTGCCGCCAATATCCAGAGGTCGACAAATAACACCTCGCAATACGAGTTTCTTGTATCTGCAATACTACAATCAGAAGTCGACTTGCTTCGTGATAGTAAAACACGAAATGTGCTTGGTAGAACAATCGAAGAAACGGATTGGTCAACTTCAATACCTGCTCGGAATTATATTTCCGCGTTGATTTCTTCTGAAGAACAGTCGCTGTTCGACATTTCGATTCTTACTTCTTTATACGACCGATCAGATAAAATATCGTGGTTCCCTACGAACTGTGTTGTTTCTCCTGATTCCACTCTGACCGAACGTCAAAAAATGGCACAAGTGCTCTACAAAGAATGGCCTTTTGATAATTCCCAAAGCACTGCTGTTTGGAATCTATCAATCCCTGCAGGATTTCACACAGAAAATATAGTTCTTTGGCTTGAAAAATACACATCAATTCGTACGCTTCAAAATTCCGATTTATCCAAACTTGCACAGCTACGATTGTTAAACGAATCTGCTGTTGCTTTATGGAAGGGCAGACCTGATATTTCAGACCATGCTCTTGCTGCCATTGACCGTTTTGAATTTGATACCGAGGGCTTTTTCCATGATGAAGAAACCTTACGTGATGGCACATTTGAAAGAAAATTCACCAGTGCAGGCAAAGATCAATACGACCAGTTATCTGCTATTGATGTTCTATACAATTCTAGCGACACTGATCTAGGAGTAAACGATGCTGACTTGCTTGCTACCATAGCGTTATCTCATAAAAAGTCTGTCGTTCGAGAAGCAGCTACTAAAGTAATCATTGAACAGTTTTACAATGGTTCAACAGTTGCCACTGCGCTTGTTAATAATTTTGCAACGGCGAAGACCACTGAACAAATATCTACGCTCATTGCTCAACTTACCAATTACGTGCTTCCTGAAAGCCTTTCGCCTAGTTGGAATTTTGAAGCACGAAAAGCACTAGTGCAACATGCCATTACTTGTGGGAATAAAAGAGCTTGGGAGTTAGACGAACTATCAAGTATTCTCTCTACATCTCTGCTGTCTGAGTATCTATTACTGAATCCAAATGTTATTCAATTATCTACTGACACAACTGCTATAGAAGCATTCACAATGGTTACAGATACTTGGTATCGAGCTATACCACCTGAATATTTACTTTCTAATTCTATCCCCTTTAATCCTTCTGGCGTTTTACAACAATACCTTCTCTCTCAACTGCAGTATTTTGCATTACTTGAATCGGAAGAAGCTAGATGGCGATCAAATGAATACCTTGAATCATCATTTTCACTTCTCATTGCAGACATCAGTTCACAATCTTCTATATCTGACCAATTGACAATTGCTGAGCTGCATATTTCTAAATTTTGGTCTTTATTACTACAAGATGTTAAAACTGAATTCGAAAGAAGGATGTCTCAATGATGGTACCAGTCTTTTTAATAGTCTCGATTCTATCGTTTCACTCAAAGCCGTCTTTAGAGGAATCGCTAGAACAAGGAAATGGCCTTTCCTATATTCAAGCTGCTGAAGATTTATTGCAAGAAGGAAATGTATCTGAATCGACAATGCAACTTGTCAAAGAATTGTATGTTCTTGCAGCGATTATTGAACCAATGTATCGCGAAAGTGCTTTGCTCGGAATAATCTCCATTGAGCAAGATGCTGAACTTACTTCTAGATTACATAATCTACGAGTCCAAAAGCCGATGCTCGTTTCAAGTGTTATTCACAACCAGCAATATAGTGTCGAAGCAAAATTCGACACTATTCAAATTTGCTCAACTCTATCGTCATTACGAAAAGGGCAATTCTTAAAAACTGAAGGTTACAATTCACTCAGGTCTTGGTCGTTCTTATTTTCGGATTCGTTACGACATGCACTTCAAAAATCACTTACTGAACGTGTTCAAATTAAACGCGATGATATTGCTGTCACACTTCAAATAGAGCTAGCTGTACTCGGTGGAGCAAACAATTGGTCAGCCGATGTTGCCACAAATGGGGATAGACCTGTAGTATTGAATATCAGCGATGATATAGCATCACTTGTGGGTGTTGATCCCACGAAACGTATTCGCAAAAATGGCGAGTGGCTGAAGCGGTAAGTACAGAAACTGCTTTTAGGCCTCGTAGTACTTTTGCTTACTCTTAATGACTGGTAGCACATCTTCAAATGCAGCTGGCGTAGGAATTGACCAAACGGCCCAATTTGTCCTATGCGGTGGCAGAGCCAACTCCAAACCATCACGAACAAACCGCTTTAGTCGACGAGTAGAAAGTTGCTCAATAAAATCATGCGTAAGTGGGGCTGCAATTTGAAGGTTTTCTTCAGCAGGAACCAAAATAGCTAATGGCTCTTCAAGAAAATCAGACATGAACGCAACAGTCCAATACCAGCATTCCCCGTACCATTTCACATCTGTAGTAACGTTCTCGAGGCCTACTATTTTCGATATAGACTTGTCAAAAGACTTTTTAGCATCGTTAATAACGAGCTTTCGCAAGCTTTCGATACTAGGGGTATTGAATTCGTCTGTCCAAATTGAAGGTGGGGCGTATTTTGCCATTGATTATGCTCCGCATGTGTACGTGAGAATTGAGGCATGATAGCATACACAGTGTGAATACGACAACACCACAATCAATGCCAGAAGTTGACCTGTCAACTGCGTCTATTTTGCTCGTAGATGATAATGCCCAAAACCTAGAATTGATGCAAGCTTTTCTAGACGAGCTACCCTGCAAGCTTAGAACGGCCTCTGATGGCGTTGAAGCAATTGAGAGTATCGATAGGGAGCAACCTGATCTTGTCATTCTCGACGTCATGATGCCACGGATGAGCGGATTCGAAGTCTGCCAAAAAATCAAATCTCAACCTTCTACTCGAGATATAGTGGTAATCATGGTAACTGCCCTCAATGAAGTGAGCGATTACGAACGAGCAGTGGAATGCGGTACCAATGATTTCATCACGAAACCAGTCAATAAGCTTGAACTTATCACTAGAGTTCGTACTTTGCTCGAACTTGCCCTTGTAAAACAATCATTTGAGTAATTCATCCAATTTCGCTCTTTTTTTGACCAGGTCAAAGACCTGGTATTAGGCACTCCGATACAGGGCCAAAGACAAAAGCCTGACCCGCGCTCGGTGAGAAGTTGACGAGGGGAGTCATACAACTACTGACAAAGGGGGGGCCAGGCTTCTGCGAAGGGAAGCGATTTTTTACGCAGCTGGTCTACGCGTGATAGCAGCTGAAGTCCCGGTAGGGCGAACCCAGCCACGACTGCCACGTGGTTCTAGCGTAATGAGCAAATGCTCGTAATACCTTCTAAGTGCGGCTAAATCGAAGCCTGCTAGCCATTGCATGGGTGCTGTTGGGTTTAATCTGCTGATTGCGTCAATTACTTGGTTCTTAGAGAGCATTGTTGTTTCTTCCTTTTAACTGCGTTAAAAAAGCAATCGGACCCCCGGCATAGAATCCATTATTTGATAACTACGGTCAAATCATCTCTATTGACCAAAAATGTAGGCAAGATTTTTCAATCGCCCTCGGTAGGGGGTAAAAAAAACTACACCCACAATATCTTGTGGATGCAGTTTTCGATGTTCTAGAATATTATTTTGAGAAAAAAAACGGACGTTCTACAGGTCAGGAAGGTACAGTTTTGCACCGTTTGTAAACTCCACCGAATCCAAATGTCCGGTTGCTGTTGCGCCATCAATATCAAGTAATCCATGAATGTGAATGTTTGATCCATGGTGCGTCATTACGCCGTCTTGGTTTTTTCCAAAAAAACCAATGACCGTGATAGGGGTTTGTTTTTCTACGCTCAATTTCCAAGGTTGGAATTCTTCAGCAAGGCCTGGGCTCGCAACTGGACAAAATCCATTTATTACATGCATATGAAATTCTGACGCATCACCAATAATGAAAAAAGGGAATGGAATATCAGTATTGAAATCAGCATTGGCTTTCGCAACATGTTCTATTGCTAATTCTAGAGGTGTTCCAGCCGGCAAAGTAAACTCTTGCCAATCTTCTACATACGCAACTGTTAGGAGCGTAGCAGAATCATGGTTTCCAAACGGACGCGAAGTCGTAGCACTCTCACTATCAGTTGTAGCAATCCAAACGTTACCGTCAAAAATTGTAATCTCACCATTAAGTTCTGGAAGCGCTCCAACAGCAAATGCATTTGGAAGAGTGGTTATTTCATCGAAGGTTACTCGAGGTTGAGTATTGCCTTTCCTAAGCGTGTCGCGCATGCCACCATACTGTGTAACTTCTGTGATTTTACTACACCCAAACAATGAAACATGCAAAACTAATGGTATAGATGCTATAGAAATTAATCGGTAGGGCAACTGCATGTCAAGTTTGTGCCTTCTAGTACTGATGCTACGTATGTCCAGTTTACAACGTTCCAAAATGCTTGAATATAATCTGGTCTACGATTTTGATAATGCAAATAGTACGCATGCTCCCAAACATCAAGCCCAAGTATTGGCGTTCCACCATTGGTCATGCGGGGGTTATCTTGGTTGGCTGTAGAACAAATTGATAGGTTGCCATCTTTGTCTGCAACAAGCCAAGCCCATCCGGAACCAAAACGAGTTGCTGCCGCTGCAGCAAATTGTTCTTTGAATGCATCGAATGAACCAAAAGAAGCATCGATAGCAGTAGCTAGTTCGCCTTCTGGGGCATTTGCACCGCCAGGCGAAATGACTTTCCAGAATAAAGAGTGATTGCAGTGACCGCCACCATTGTTTCTTACAGCTCCACGAATGTTCTCTGGTAATGAATCAAGTGATGAAATGAGTTCGCATACTGTCTTTGATCCTAGATCAGTACCTTCAACAGCAGCATTCAACTTTGCTACATAGCCAGCGTGGTGCTTATCGTGATGGATTTCCATGGTACGAGCATCTATGTTTGGTTCGAGTGCGTTGAAAGCGTATCCGAGTTCTGGTAATTCGTATGTCATAATGTTTTCCTTTGTGTTAATTGTAGTCTAATGCGTGCAGGCCTTGCTCAAGTTCACCGAAACTTGTGGTAGTTCCATCTACCCAATGGACTGTTACATCTTGTAGAGAAGTAGCATTTCCAAGTCCAATATGAACTCGCGGATCGTTTGATGCCATGTAGCTCCATGCGCTTTGCACGGGTTTAGTGATAATTGTCCCATTCCTGTTAGCTGTAACAAATGCTCCAAGGGCTGGCGAATCGAATTTATTTCGAACATCGAGCAACACTGAATTCGATTTGTCTGGATGCACGTTCATTAACAAATACGCTGGAGCGTCTTTATTAATAACTAAAATATCAATACCACCATCATTATTAATATCCCCAAAAACAGCCGCTCGACTTGTGTGCACTTTAGCATTATCTACAACTGTAATTGGTTGCCAACTTTTGCTGTCCCCGATCAGAAAGTGGTTTGGTTCAGCGAATGGATCGGAGGTACTTGCATCTCCTATTTGCTGGACGCGTCCATTAGCTTCGTATATATCTAGATGCCCATCGTTGTTGAAGTCAACTAGGCCAAGACCAAATCTTGTTGCGTGCCGAGTTGAAGTGCGAATGCCATGCTGGGCAGTAACATCAGTAAAGAATTCTCCATCGTTTCTGTAGAGGGAATCACTTTCGCCGAATAAATTACAAACCAAGATGTCAAAATCTCCATCGTTATCAAAATCTTCTGTAGTCACGCCCATGCCTGCTTTAGCCTTGCCTTCTTCATCAAGTGCGCAACCGCGTATGGGGGCGACATCTGTGAACGTCAAGTCCCCGTTATTCATCCACAGTTGATCCGCCATCCCATCGTTGGCAACAAAAATATCGATGAGGCCATCTCCAGTGTAGTCGTTGCATAGAACGCCAAGGCCAGTGCCTGTCTGAGTAGAAAATCCAGCAAGTAGAGATATGTCTGTAAATGTTCCGTCGCTATTATTTAGGTATAAAGTGTCACGAGCAGGGGCCATATAATTCGTTGGCGAACAATAATCTTTACTCCCTTTAGCGTTGTAACAATTGAGCTTCAAGCCATGTTCCCACATTAGATAATTAACGACAAATAAGTCTAAATCGCCATCGGAATCTATGTCTACAAATGCTGTGCTTGCTCCCCAACCCTCATCTCCAACCGTAGCAAATTGCGTTACATCTGAAAACGTGCCATCACCGTTGTTGTGCAACAGTACATTCGAACCGACATTCGTAATGTATACATCTTGGTATCCATCGTTATCGTAATCGCCTGTTGTAACTCCCATTCCATACCCTGTATCTCCAGAGTTTGATGTATCTGTAATGTCTTTGAAGGAACCGTTTTGATTTTCTAATAAAATGTTTCCAACTGCAGTAGACGAAGTAACATTGCCTCCGTTCACAAAATAAATATCCAAGTCCCCGTCGTTATCAAAATCGAATAACGCTGCGCCTCCGCCTATAATTTCTGGCATATAGAAGTTACCGGTATCGCCACTTGTCCAAATTAAATCATTATGGAGAAGTTCCGCTTTATCTTGAAACCAAATCTCATCGGGTATTACATTCGCATTAGGACGTTCGGCGGGACTATCAGTACAACCTGGCAGTAAAAATAATAGTAAAAAAAAGTAACGTGTCATTTGATAGCAGAACCTATCGCACTTTGTGCTCTAAGTAAATTTGGATCATCTGGATATTGTCTCAATGATTTTTGCAAGACCGTAACTGCCGTCGTACGATTGCCCTGTTTTGCAAGTGCAATACATAAACCACCGATACTTCCTGTGCGAGTAGGTGAAATCTGTAAAACTAATTCGTACTGTTCTTGCGCTTTAGCCCAATCATTTACACGAAGGAACATCTCTGCGTACAACTCTCTTGTCCTTGGATCCGAATCCCCTAATTGAAGTGAATATTTAAATGAAGATAAAGCTACAGCGTAATCTTTTTGCTGCGCTGCCAATTTCCCTATAAAAGTGGATGCCAGTACCATCGATGGTTGTAGGGAAAGTGCTTTTTTTGCAGATTGCATCGCTTCATCCATGGCATTTACGCGGGACATTGCAAATGCCATTGTTAAATGCAAGGGAGCATACTCAGGTGATTTCCTAATAGCATTTCCGAGAGTATTGATTGCGTCATTAGGTTTGTTTAGCTGAAGTTGTACGGTAGCTAGATTACTTTGAACATCTGGAGAGTACGGATACGTACGTTCAATTGAACGAAGCGTTTGTAGGGCCTCTTGCAAGTTGCCTTTATCAATACAGGAAACCGCTCTATTAAGTTCAGCGGCGAAACCACTTTGGTGTGCTTTCATCGCTTCGTACCAAATATCACTTAATTCTGGTGGTCCATTAGATTTTTGTCGTAATAGTTGCAGCGCAAGTTCGCTTTGTCCCGATTGCTGATACGCCTTTCCCAAAAGATAAAACACATACGGGTGCTTGCCGCCACGGTCGAGCAATGATTGCAGCGTTTTTATTGCTTGTTCTGGAGTACCTAAAGCTAAATACGCTCTAGATTTACCGATAATTGAAGCGACATCCTTATCATCAGCGGCCAGCGCTGTATTAAATTGTTGCAATGCCTGTTCAGGATTACCAAGATCTAAATACCAATAGCCTTGCCTCCACACTGCTGGGCCGTATCCGCTAATTTGATTGGCGTGTTGTATTGCTTCCTCGTAGGCTCCTTGCCTGGCTAGTGATAATGCCAAAAGGTATCGAGCTTGAGAAGAAGAGCGTATTTGCAAAGAATATTCGTATGCTTTTATTGCGTTCAAATGTAGCCCATGGGCATGCAAGTACTGTGCTAACTCGAACCAGTCTTCGCCTGTTTTTGCTTGTTCGTAGTTAAGTTGAATAATGCGACTGGCTTCTGGGTCTACGCCATCTAATTCTAGTTGTAATACGGGAGGTGAATTCTCAGTTCCTGAACAAGAAATGAAACATACACAACAGCACGCAAGTAGAAAGAATCGCATTTGTTTATTGTAGGGTACTAGCAGACTTGATAGGCTTGCCGCATTCAGGACAATTGACGCAGTCTTCCAGTTTACTTATGTCGTAGCCGCAACTACTGCAGTTTGGAGACTCAATATATAGTTTCATATGCAAATTGCAGATACCGCAACGGCTTTTACCGCTGGGTACAAAAAACTCAGAAAGACAACGAGGGCAAACTGCTTGGATTCCTGAGCCGCTGTAGATCGTAAACACAGAAGAACGAAGAAGTTGGCCAACGAGGAGGGCAAGTATCGAAGTAGAACTTAATATACCTAAACCCACTCCAAGCCGCAAAAGCAGTTCAGGAAGTTGCATATGATTTGCGTTGTAATACACAGCGATAGCAAACAACAGTATTGCAGCGGAAGTAAGAATACAAGTAGGAATTTCAGCCCACCGAATAGATTTAGAAGCTGGGCGGAAATGAATAATATTCAGCACAGCTAAAAAAGCAGCAAGGCATCCTGTAGAGAGAATGAACAAGAACAAGGAATTATTATCCTCAATTGATCCGCTAGTTGTAAAGAGGGCGATTTGCGATGCAACAATGCATGTCACAGCGAAACCAATTGATACACCCATATACAAATTATTTCGCCGAATAGCGCAAAGCACAAGCAGTGGAAATAAGGTCTGCAGTGGATACGCAACGTATTCTGCTCTACTGGTAAGAACCGAAGAATTACCCGACCAGATAACGACTAGCCATAGCAACAAACAAATCAGCCAAACGCTAGAAAGAATAGCACCCGATAGACGGATTTTTTTATGCGGCGTGCAAAGGAAACCTAATGAGACCAAGATTCCGCAACCTGCAATCAATAATGCGCTTCCGGCGAATTTTTCTTCTACATTGCTCGTATTGAAGAATGATTTGGTTAGGTAATGAGCCCAAATCGCAATCACTACACAAAAGTACACGCACAACATGGTGAAGCCAAGAGAAATTCCAAAAGACTTGGTATTTGGCACTTCGCTTCGTTGCACCGAAAACAAAAGAAACGCTGAACATGCCGCTGTTAGTATTGCTGTACCCAACAAACGTCCAGTAATTCCTGTGCCTCCAGGAAGGAAAATTGCTAGTAGGCCTGAAACTGCTGCAATTCCAAGTGAACATAATAAAACACGTACTGTAATTTTACGGTAATCCATGTGAAAATGATAACTCAAAGAGTTAATCGATGCAGATAGATAAATCTACGTTTTCATATACCCAATTTGTCCCCGTACTTGAAGATGATACACCATCGCCTTCGCTTGAACTCATCCACAAGAACCAGCAATCAAGACCATCAGTCTCAGCCTGAACACTCAAATGCTCAACATTTGTGTCGTTGTATTGCATTTCAAACTGTATGAGCTCGTACAAACCTGCATACAAAGTTCCAGTGGCAACTGCAGTTGAAACAGTATTGACTTGTTCGTAGGTTTGTTCCCCCGGTACGCCACCTGCATCTGCATAAGAGCGGAGTGTAAACTCCATTGTGGAATCGCACGAAGACCACTGAGTACCATCGAAGTACGCTTGGAATCCCCAAACGGTAACCTTGCTTATATAATCAACACCAACAAATTCTGCTCTATCGAACCCAGCGTCCGAGGAAGAGTTACTCGCGTACCAGGCATCGTCTGGATAATCTGGGCTCTGAGTAAAAGTTGAACTATGGCAAGGGATATTTGCGCAATTTGCTTCTTTGCACGTTTCGCCAAACCGCCAATCGCCACTCAATGCAAGACAATCATCTTGTAACTCATCTGCAAGGCAACTTCCATTAATACAGCATGCACCTATATCGTTGTCGCCTTCAAGCTCAATCGTTAGGGTTCCATCTCCTACTGTTCCTTGCCATCCACCTATGCGAATATAGTAAAACGTGTTTGCGGTAACTTGGTATTCAATTTCAGAATGGTAATTCTGGCAAGAGGTACTTGCAACGGCATCACCGTTGCATGCCACTTGTGAACTGCAATCGCCTTCATACAGAACCATAGACGTATCAAAACTCAGAGTATCGCAAGTCGTAAAGAATGCTGTGCCGCTGTCTGGAGAAAGCCAGCGCAACCATATATCGGGGCTATTTTCCCATTCAAAATAGGAGTCTTGGCACATAGACTCTGAAGGTTCCGGTTCACTTGGAGTTGCATACTCTGTCGAGAATAAATTTTGGCCAATGGTAACAATTCCTGCTTCGTCACACTCGTCGCCCTCAATAATTATGCACTCTGCTTTTATGCACAGGGATTCGCTACCCATGAATGTGCCGCCGAATGCATCGCATTCTTCGAAAGATACTTCATCCGCGCAAGAGCCATTAGCAAAACAACATGCTCCGGGCATCGCAGGTGGGAGTTCGAATATAGATAGGGTGCCTTGGCCTGTCTGCCCATACCAACCGCCGATTCGTATGTAATATGTAGTGCCGGGTGTAACAAAATATTCTATTTCGGAATAGTATTCTTGGCAATTTTCTACGTCTTGGTCTTCAGCATCGCCATTGCATGCAACTTGTGTGGAGCAATTCCCTTCGTACAAAACCATAGACGTGTCGAAACTGTCAGAGTCGCATAATGAGAATGCATAAAATCCTGAACTAGGGGGAGAAAATGAGTACCAAACATCTTTACTAGTATTCCACTCTAAGTTGCTATCTGGACAAAGAGCTTCGTTAGGCAATGGCAAACTTGGGCTCATGAATGTTGTGTCGAATAGAGCACTCCCTGTAGTAACTTCAATTGCTTCATCGCATTCGTCACCTGCCGCTATCACCGAGCAGTCGATTACTGCACATGTAAATTCTGGTTGCACAAGTCCGCCTATCTCGATACACCAATAGGAAGAAACATCAAGACAAGTTTCGATGTCAACGCAGCATGCGCGAGGTTCGCAAATAGCATCTGCACATATACCTCCGTTGCCTAAGTACACACCTGCTTTAGCTGTGCAACTTGATTCATTCATATCGTCTTGACAAATACCCTCGGGTAAACAACAAGCCCCGTGTGGGGTGCATTCGTTATTCCACGCTGCAACAACTGCGAGAATATCTGCGATATTTATACAGCAGTCTCCGTTCGGTAGTGGAGCACAATCTCCTACAGGTCTAAACGTACCATCACCGCAGGATCCCCAGTTAGCGATAATTTCAAGCAAATCAGAAATTGTAACGTAGCCGTCAAGTGTAATGTCTTCTGGGCAGAAAGGAAGTAATGCATCGCATGGGTCAATAATGGTATTGTCAGAAATTCGAAAAGCAGAATCGTACCCCAATGTTCTTGTTGGACCGAAACCGAATCCTTCACCCGGGTTTGCTTGCATACTATAAATGCTATCGCCATTTAAAGATTCACTCACGCCAATTTGGCCATGAGGATCAAAAACGTTGCTTGGAATAAGACTACACCAGTATGCTCCTTCCAAGACTGCAATGTCTATGGGCATCTGCACTAGGTACCCTGGTCCGAGCCAATCGGCGGAAATCGTAATGTCAGCGGTATCCAAAGTAAGTGAATACACATCACCTATAAGAGAAGTGCCTGCTTCTTCAATAGTAGAATATATATTGAATTGGTATTCTGTAATTGAACTCGGATGCTTAAAGCCATCCCAGCCATCAATGACAACTTCTGCTTTCGTAAGAGTAGTCTCACTAAAAAGCGGAAGGTATTCAATAACTGCAATATTGTATTGCTCTAAGTCAGATTCAAAATACTGATTAGTAGAAATGGCTGCACCAATTTGACTGCCTTCGTTTGGGCCAATTTGATCAAAAATAACCTCAGCAAAAGCAGGGGTGGCAAATAATGTGCATAGGGATATCGTTCTAGTGAGCAAGTCTTTCTCCAATAGTACATTGTAGACCAAGTCTTATACAAATCAAATCAAAAAGCGCATAATCCCCCAATGAACAGCCCCTCGATTCAAAGAATCGAGGGGCTGCATGGAATCTCTAGTAAGAGATCACAGTCTGAACACTTGAGGATTAGTCAAGTTGGATTGAGTAGTCAGTTAGACCACTAGCGCATGTCCAAGCTGCGTTCCACTCGTTGCAAGTAGCAACAAGGCTGTAGTCACCAGCAGGAACGTCGATATCGACTGAACCTTCGTAACCACCTGGCATTACAAATGCTGCAACGAATGTTGAGTCAGCGTTTGTTACAACACCGAACAACAAATCGATACCTGATGAACCAGCACTGATAGTAAACGTTCCACCTGCATTGAGGCTTGCGTTGTAGTACCAGTCAAGGTCACGGTAAAGACCACCAACATCGTTGTAAACGGATGATGAACCACACATAGCAACACCGTTATCGATGTTCTGTGGTGTAGCTCCACCGTTACAGTCAGTTGTTGCATCGTCACCGTCTACCCAGCAAGCGTCACAGTTATCAACACCGCTATCACAGCCAGCGTATGGTTGAGGACAACTTGCGTCTGCACACATAATTGTACTATCCCATGAACCACCAGCAGCTAAGCAGTCAGCTGAGATGTAATCCATGCATGAACCATCTGTCATACAGCAAGCACCTACTGCATCTCCGCCTATCAAGGAGATGTTTAGAGTACCAGCACCTGTAGCACCTTGCCAACCGCCTAAGCGGATGTAGTACGTAGTGCCTTCTGTAACTGGGATATCAGCCATAAGTGATGAGTACAGTTGGCAGTCTGCTGCACCTGAATCACCATCGCATGCAATTTGGTTATCGCAAGTACCTTCATATAATACTATTGAAGTATCGTATGATGCTACATCGCAAGTATCAAATGATGCTGTACCTGAGCCAGTAGCGACCCAGTACATCCACATATCAGGTGAAGCGCCCCATTCGAGGTAAGTGCCTTCGCACTGTGTCTCGTCTGGTGCGGGTTCTGATGCAGTTGCAAGTGAAGTGTCGTATGGGTTTGCACCCAACATAGCTTCAGTTGCTGAGTCACATTCGTCGCCAGGACCTGCTTCGCAGATACCTGAAGCACATTCTGTAGCATCGCCTTGGAAGAAACCACCGAATGCGTCGCAGTCAGCTGCTAGAACATCGATGCATGTTTCGTCTGCAAAGCAGCATGCGCCAAATCCAGTTGATGGAGGAGTAATGTTCAAGGTGCCAGCACCTTGTTCAGCGCCTTGCCATGAACCAATTCGAATGTAGTACGTTTCACCAGCTACACAAGCGTAGTTACTGATATCTGAGCTATAAGCTTGGCAGCCAGTTGTATCAGCAGCG
>JABJDN010000206.1 GCA_018665385.1 Phycisphaerae bacterium
GCTACTGGCGGTCAAACTGGTACTGCTGATTGTTTACCCGCATTGGGCGATGGCGTTCTGGGCTGGCAAGCCAACCCAGGCGGCGGTTTTGCTATGCCTGAAAACATGCAAGAAATGACTAATGAAGCCGCATACCGTTTAATGAACGATACTGTTGCAGACCCTTGTAATTCGTCGTTACCTGAAATGTGCACGGCTGACGTAGATGGCGACATGATTGTTGCTGTAAGTGACATCCTTGCAATCGTTGGCAATTGGGGAACTTGTGGCGATGGAACGTATCGCCCTGTTGGCGATATTGCGCCAATGCCAAACGGCGATTGTTGTGTAAACGTTATTGACCTTTTAGCAGTCATAGGCGCTTGGGGTACAGACTGTACGCCTCGTGGTGCTTGTTGCTCAGATGTTGGTATGTGTACCGATGAACTCACAAGTGAAGAATGCGCCGCAACGGGTGGACAATACCTAGGTGACAGTTCTGCATGTGCAGACGGCGGATGCCTATCTGGAGCTTGCTGTATGGATGCAATGACCTGCCTTGAAGTAAGTTCATGGTACTGCATTGATTTCGGCGGCATCTTCCGAGGTGACGGAACAGCGTGTGCTGACATTTCTTGCTCTGCTGAATGCGATGCTATTGGTTGCCAACTTCCAGACCTTGAAGGCCATGGTGCTGGCGGCACTATTGGAGCGACGAGCGATTTAAATGAAGGTGCAGGCTACGTTGTAGCAGACACGTTCAATCCAACTACAAGCGGACTTGTTACCCAAGCATGCTGGTGGGGAATGTATATTGACTTTGGCGTAGGCGCTGATTGCGGCGTTGATGGACCAGGTACAGGTGATAGTTTCACTATTAACTATTACGTAGACGATGGTGATTCAACTACTCCTGGCACACTGCTTGCTGGACCTTTTGAAGTCTCTGCAAGTGTACTGCCAACTGGGGATGTTATTCCATCCGGAATAGGCGACATCACGCAGTATAAGTACACCGCTGATCACCCTGCTGTACAAGTAGAAAGTGGCGAATGCTATTGGATTTCAATCGTAAACCAAACGACAGAATCATGTTTCTGGCTTTGGGAAACGGCACCTCAGGGTGACGGGCGCTCAGCGCAAGACAATGGTGGCTGGGGAACAAGCGATTACGATCTTGCTTTCTGTGTAGACATTGAGACTAATCTTGATGCATGCGGCGTCTTCACTGGGCCCTGCTGTTTGGCGGGGAACGTTTGCGAAGTTTTGTCTAGCCTAGACTGCATAGCAGCAGAAGGCGAATACAAAGGCGACAACTTAACTTGCGCAGATGTAAACGATTGCCAACCAATACCAGGTGCATGTTGCTTCCCGGATTCTTGTATCCAAAATACAACAGACGAAGAGTGTCTTGCGTTTGGTGGAAAATTTATGGGCGAAGACACAACATGTTTAGATGTTGACTGTACTCCAAACCCGTACGACCAAATTGGAGCGAGCGATGGCAGCTCTATGGACGGAAACATTTCTGCGAGTCAAATTTTCGAAGCCGCAAATACGGCGTACGATGTTGCTACCATTGATGACTTTACGTTTGATGCACAAACTACTGTGACATCTATAGAAACTGTGATCTCTGGTTGGAATGGATACGCTGGCTTAGATGCCGTAACAAACTTTACCATTAGTGTATATAGCAGTCCAGAAGCTGCAGGCGCTGACCTTGTTGGTGATGTGTACTCCATCGATATTGTTGAGGCAACACTTCTAGAATGGAGTGGCGACGGCGATCTTGTTAGTTTCGAAATTAACCTAGTATTACCAGCGGGCACGTATTACTTTGCTGTTATCCCATGGAATGAATTTGGAACAAATGGCCAGACTGGTATCGCAGGTTCAACTCTTGGCGATGGCTTGTTCTACCAAGCGAATCCTAATGGCGGATTCGGATTTGGCGCTTGGCAAGAAAGCGCAGGAAATGCTGGATATAGGTTAGGTATCCAATAATCATACCTTAGTTACTTCAAAGGGCGTCTTCAAAGGAAGGCGCCCTTTTTTATTTTGTTTGACGGGTATATGTAACTGTTATGACTTTGCTTTGTTCGCCGAGCGCTAAATCGTGAACTTCAAACACAAAATGGTTATTGTCGATGCATGCGTATGTATATTTCACTGGCTTGTCGTGCTCATCTGTCATCCATTCATCCATAGGTCCCCATAAGGAAAGTACATCGCCTTTGCGATTGAGCATCCCTTCTGCTGGGCGCATCGATGTGCCGAGGTTATCTATGTAAGAAGCTAAAAATTTGTGTTTATAGTTGTCGTACCCAATTGTAAGCCGGCCCTCAAATGGAATACCCATGAAGTTTCCATCGTGTGTTCCATCTAAGTATCGGTTACCTAAAATCATCTTGTACGTAGCGGTGCCTAGCGTAGGTTCCATGCCCATGATTGAAGTTGAAGTGTCCCATACACCAGCAAACTGCGCCAAAAATTCATGATTTGTGTTCGGAGTTGCAAGTTTTTCACCTAAAATTTGCATCTCTGCAAGATGTTCGCCAGGCACTTTATCTTGAGACTGATGCATTCCAAACAGTGAGTAACTGCAGACGGTAACTAGAATAGACAGTGATAAAAAGTGCATAATGAGGGTCCTTGTAGTAGTTCTTGCTAATGGTACAATGGCTTACATGAAATTACTTTTAATTCCAATTGTTCTTATCTCACTTTCTATGTCGAATTGCAGCCAGCCTGAAGAAGAGCCTGCTGTAGTAGTTACAAATAATGGTCCAGCGATTACTCTTGAGGTAGCGGAACGTGATTTTGGCACTATATGGGATTTTCAATCTGTGACTACCACTTTTCCTTTTACGAATACGGGTGATAAAGTTCTTGTCTTAAATAGATTACAAGCGGGTTGCGGCTGTACAGTTCCCGTTGCCGATAAGACGGTATTACAGCCTGGTGAAACTGGAACAATAACAGTTACCTTTGATCCAACAGGTAAGACTAATAAACAAGATAAGAAAGTGACCATCTTCTCGAATGCAACTGATGATCCTGAAAAAGCATTTTGGATAAGGTCGTATGTAAATCAATTTGTGAATACACCAACGAAATTTTTATCATTAAATGAGATGGTACTAGGCCAAGAGAAAACTATAGATTTTGAGTTCTTCCCATTTGACCCAGATTTTAAAATACTATCAATGTCTGGAATAGGAAAGCATGGACAGTTCATTTCAGGAGAAGAACTAGTAGTTCCTGAGGGCGCGCCAAGGAGGATTAGAATTACGGTCAATCCAAATATGCCTTGGGGCGCATTTCATAGCCAATTGGAAATTAAAGGCGAAGGGTTCACTGCAGAAGGCGAAAAGAGAGCGCATACGTTTGCAATGTTTGCAAATGGCAAATCATTCGGGAACTTACGTGCAGATAACCACATCATGAGTCTTGGTTCAAAAAAACAAGGCGAATCGTACTACATAAAAAATCGAATTTACCGACCAGATGGAGAACCATTCAAAGTTCTTAATACGGCTGTGCTGCAGCCAACAGTACCGGGTATTAACTTAAGTGCAGTTCCAAACCTTGATGGCTCTTATGAATTAATAGTTACTGGTACTTTGCCAAGTTCACACAGAGGTCCTATCAATGCGGAACTCATGATTCAAACAGATATGCCTGGGCAGGAAGAAGTCTTGAAAATTCGTCTTGCAGGCGTTGTTCCCAAGAGATAATTATGAGTATAAAGTGGGACACAAGATTTTTAGAACTTTCTGAGTCAATCGCAACTTGGAGCAAAGACCCTTCTCGCGGAGTGGGTGCAGTTATTGTGTCACCAATGAAACAAGTGCTCGCTACTGGGTATAACGGTTTACCGCGGGGTGTAGAGGATCATCCCGAGCGTTTAGAACGTCCAGTTAAATACGACCTAATTGTGCATGCAGAAATGAACGCAATTATCCAATGTGCCCGGAATGGTACTACCCCAGTAGGCGCAACGATGTATTCCTCATTCAGTCCTTGTATCCATTGCACTCTATCTATTGTTCAAGCGGGTATAGCCCGTGTTGTTACCCGCGCAATTGCAGAAGGCGACGCACATTGGAACGAGTCGCTCGAAAAAAGTATTTCTATGCTCAAAGAAGTTGGGATTGAATACACTGTCATGGATGCAGTGCCTGTATGAGGCATCTACTTCTAGTAGTAGTATTAACTTCTATTGGGTGCGCTACTAAAAAAGCACAGCAATCGTATTTATATACAGGCGAGGTCTTTAATGAACTTCCATTGCCAACGCCAAATTCAATAAGAACAGGTAGTGGAGCGCCAGGGTATGCGTATTGGCAACAACAAGTGGATCATGTTATTCAAGCAACTCTAGACGTAGAAAACAACGTCATAGATGGTCATGAAAAGATAACGTACCACAATAATTCTCCTGATACTCTTGAATATATTTGGTTACAACTTGACCAGAACATTCACAATGAAAACAGCACCCGCTCTCGCGAAGGTCGGTCCACTGGGGAAGACTCTTATTCAGGCATGCATGTTTCTGCATTGACTATTGACTCAGTTCCGCATGAAATCAAAGTGTATGGCACATTAGGGAAGGTGAATTTAGATACGCCTCTGTTACCAGGTGTTTCTTTAGAGATGGAGTTGGACTGGGTATTCCCAATGCCGGTTGATGCAAATTTACGTATGGGCTACGACGACTCTTATGAGGCTGGTGCTGTCTGGGAGTTAGCGCATTGGTTTCCAGCGCCATGTGTGTACGATGATGTATACGGTTGGAACACTCTTCAGTACATAGGACGCGGCGAGTTTTATACGAATTTTGGAGATTACGAAGTTTCTATAACTGTCCCCCGCGATTTTCTTGTTATTGCATCAGGAGAGCTTGATAACCCTGAAGTAGCGCTTACTGAAGAACAGCACCTTCGGTTGCAGGAAGCAGCAAAGAGCGATGATGTTATTTCTATCTGTTCGGAAGATGAAGTTGCTGAAGCATCTTCAAGACCAGGTGGCGAAGGTGATATTACTTGGGAATTTATAGGCAACAACATTAGAACGTTCGCGTGGGCTACAAGTGCAAGTTTTATATGGGAAGCGTCAAGTGTTGAAATTGATAACATAGATGGCGAACAAGTGCGTATATTGTGCCAGTCGGCGTATCCAAAAGAAGCTAAAAAATACTGGGTCAGAGCCGTCGATTATGTAAAACATGCAATCAAGTATTACAGCGACACACTGTACCCATACCCTTGGCCACAAATGTCGGTAGTTCGAGGCGCCGCAGGAGGCATGGAATATCCAATGCTTGTGTATTGCCGAGGAAGTTCGCACGA
The DNA here is from genome assembly GCA_018665385.1 of Phycisphaerae bacterium. Classification (GTDB taxonomy): domain Bacteria; phylum Planctomycetota; class Phycisphaerae; order Phycisphaerales; family SM1A02. The sequence continues at coordinate 5,337 of JABJDN010000206.1, forward strand.
AGGTTTATTTAATGTTACAGACCATGAAGTAGCCCATAACTGGTTTCCTATGTTGCTTAACTCTGACGAGCGACGACACGCGTGGATGGATGAGGGGATTAATACGTTTGTAAACTACAATTCGCTAGAAGCCTATTACGGTGACAAAGAGCATAAGCCCGATGTTTCTAAATATATAGCAAAGCGTTTTGCACTTGATCTGAAACCAGTGAATACAAAACCAGATCTACTGAAGTCCCGAGGCCATTTGAGTTATCGTAAGCCTGGATACGGATTACGCTTTTTACGCGAAGAGATTTTAGGTAAAGTTAGGTTTGACGAAGCGTTCACCGAATATGTTCGAAGGTGGGCGTTCAAAGCACCCCGCCCTGCTGATTTTTACAGAACAATGGAAGACGCAGCGGGTGTTGATTTGCAATGGTTCTATCGTGGATTTTTTGAAGAAACACTGCAGCTAGACCAAGGGATCAGCCATGCTAAAGAAATACAAAAAGGTAAGGAATGGCAAGTTCGCGTTACGATTCAAAATTATGACGACTGGGTATGCCCTGTTGCACTTAAAATAGAGTGTGTCGATGGTTCAGTGCATGAATACACGTTACCGGTTTCGATTTGGGCATGGTCTACAAAGCATGTACAATCATTTTATATTCCTGCTCAAGTACATTCAATTTCTATTGACCCTGAAGAAGCGTATCCAGATATAAATCGAGACAACAATCACTGGTATTTTAATTGAGATATACAAATGGCAAAGAATAAGAAAAAGAAAAAAGGCGGGTATAAACCACCGGTAGAAACGAAAGAAGATATTGTTCTAGCTATCGCTTCAGTGGCAGACAAGATATTTGCTACAGAGGAACCTGGCGCGTTATGGGGCGATCTACATAAAGCTTTTTTAAAATCAGATGTTGATGCTTCTGTATCTGCAAAAATAATTATGCACAAAGACATTGACGAACTACGCAAGGTTCTCACGCAGTTGCAATCAGGTGACTCGGTCCATCTTGTAGAAGAAGAAATAGCAGAATTGCCTACATTGTCTCACGACGAACAGATAGAAGCGATGCGTGTGTTCAGGAAACGTGTTAAATTTATGGTCCTTGATAGAGAATCAAAATTAGGTGTTGGTCCGCTTACAAAAGGTAAAGATGCGAGTGTCGATTCAATGATGGCACCACATGATTAC
>JABJDN010000102.1 GCA_018665385.1 Phycisphaerae bacterium
AACAAACTTGAAATTATGTTTCTTTAGATCTTTCGCCATCGCTTCACTTATTGGCGTCGATACAGGAACTTGTGAGTCAGTTTTCCATTTGTTCACAATTTGCTTGTGTTGTACGTGCTTCCACAGGAACGAATCAAACGAGCCTTTGCCAGCCTCCATAATTTCTAGCCATGCTTGTGCGTTTGCTATGGCTCCGTTAATTTTGGCTTTACTACGAATAATTCCTGCATCTTTCAACAGGCGATTCACTTGTCGCTTACCGTAAAGTGCAATCTTTTCAGGTTCAAAATTATCAAAAGCGTTTCGGAAATTTTCTCGCTTCTTCAATACAATTATCCAAGAGAGCCCTGCCTGAAATCCATCTAAACAAAGTTTTTCGTACAACTCTTTATCGCCATGCTCCTCGACCCCCCACTCTTCATCGTGATACGCAACGTAGATTGGATCTGTTCCACACCAAGCACAACGCGCCATTTTAACTGCCACCTAACAAATCTTCTAGCAAATCCAATGGGTTGGGCGCTTCTCGATTTTCGTTACCACCCTGGAGGACACCCCCTATTGCATCACCTAGTGCAGAAACAGCTGCGTTTTGTAAAATCTTCCCTAGATCGAACGATGGATCAACTTGAGTTTTCGGCTTATCAATCGATCCTGTTATTAAAATTGGCACATCGATATCGTCAGTTAGCCCACGTAATTCTTTGATGCTATATCCAAGACCTGTAAGTGGAATCGCAGTTTTTATATCGAGAGTTCTCTTTACAAGATTAACAGACCCTGAATACGGAATTGAGAACTTATCTACTAACGTTAGATTGAATTTTTTATATTGTGCAATACCATCGCGAATTTCAATATAAATGGGTTCAAAGAATGCTGGGATTAACGCAATATGCTGCGTGTTAAACATTGGGAGTAATTTCAATGTTGCCGCGCCGCTATCAAGTTCAACATCGCCAATGTTAACAAGCATGTTTGCATTCAACGAAGAAATATTACCCTGCAAGTTTGTACTTGCATTTGTAATAGAAATTTCGATTGGGTGATTGACGGAACGAATATCAGAAAGCACTGGCCCTAAATCTTTCAGCAAGTGCTGGGTAAGTTCAGGTGAAAGGTGCAAATTGCCAAGGGTTGTAGTCTCTGGAATTGTAAACACGTTACCGTCGAAGAACCCAAGCGTTGTTTCAAACGCTGACTTTGGTGAATTGCCACCTGCCCTGATGACCAGATTGTCAGTGATGTCACTCGCCACAATTTCAACAGCGAGGGGGGAACCAAGCGAATCAGCAAGAATGTTGTCGTACTTCAACACCGCATCTACTAGGTACATATCAATACCAGTAACTGCAACATGGGCATCAAGTTGACCCGCACGTTCGCCTTCATCGATTCTCGTTGTGTTCCCATTGACAAACATGCTCTTTGTGCCAATGTCGTACGTTGCTGTGAAAGTCGATGAGCCATCGAATCGCAGAGATGAAATAGTAGAACGGAAAATAGATTCGTTGGCGATAGTAGTTCCAAGCAATTCACTAGCGACCGCTGGTGTTAAGACAGAGTAAATCTCAATGTCTTTTGCACCGGTGATTTCTTTCCCTTCCAGTAAAAGGACACCTTGCAACTGCGTTGTATCGCTTTCAATTTCTATTCGCGCGGTGCTTTGCGAGAGCGTTGTATTCACCGAAAAATCATCGCCTAGGATGGCTGCGTATTCTCGCTGGTCTTCAGGAAGATACGGTTGAAGAATGGATATTGGCGCATGTTCAAACGCAAACATACCATTTCCGTTTGGCAGTTGGTTCGTTATGGTGTACAACAAATCTTTGACGCCATGCAATTTGTTTTTTGTGGTTGAAACAAGCGATGAAGCGAATGTCACATTCCTCTCGTTCAGGATGCTGAGCCCAGAAGCAGAAATTTTTCTTGTACGCATATCTGCAAAAAAATCAGTTTGTAAAAAAGTAATATCAGTATTTGTCGGAACGTGTACTAAATCACCTTTGACAATTACACTACCTTCGCATTCATTTTTCCCGTTGGTGCTCTGCCCACTTGGTACAAGATGAGAAAGGAATGCACTTGTGTTAGCACTCCCCTGTAATTCCCCATCACTTATATGTCGCACAAATTCGTCTTGCAGGTTGGCAGTGAGTGTTACATTTTCAATATAATTTTCATCTAGCTGAATAGTGCCTGTGGCGCTTACTTGTTCCGAAGTAAATGAAAATTGTAAGGATGCATCTTCAACAGTCCTACTTACGTGAATTTCCATTATCTCGCCCAAATCTCGAGTGGTATCTATGCCATATCGCGTGACAAGCGGCGCAAGAATTGATGTCGGTACATCTTGCACATCGATTGTGCCTACTAATTGATTATCGCTCAATGAGAATGCATCAGAAAAATCTTGACCCAAATGGAATTGCGTTTTAATAGCTGCGTACCCTTTTGGCACATCGTATTGTGCAAACCGGCCAACCATTGAAACTACAATTGATTCACGCAGTTTTGCAGAAGAAATTTCGCCTGCTAAATCGACTACAGACCAACCACCTTGCCCATGTATCGTTGGTATTGCAGCATCTTTAATTGCAATGCCAACCGAGGCACTTGCATCCCAATTAATCTCGCCTTGCTCAGTCAAAAAATCTGGAGCGTCACCAGAACATACGATAGCACCGTCTGTGTCAGTAATAGCTTGAATTTGAAAGGAGAAAACACTACCCGGTTTTACAATGATGCTTGCAAGCAGATTTGAATAGACCAAAGGCTCATCGCCTTGCACTGTGAGCGTGTCAAGTTGCACATCTACAGAAATCGCAGGGAATGTGAATACTGCTGTATCGTGCTTGCCGTCCTCCTCTGCAACGGTAACCGACCCATTTTGTGGTGCAGCGATTTTATTTATTGCTGTTGTATGTAGGACAGCATCTCCGTGTACAAGAACCGAATAATGGTCTCCGGTAACTATTCCAAATAGCCCACTTGGAATTTCAATATCCACATCTGCAGAGCCATGCTTACTTTCAACATGCAATCCATATATTCTCTGTGGTCCAGTCCAAGACACCTGCACCGATTGCACGGAATTAGATTCGTGTTCCGTTAGCGACTGTTTGAGAAGGTTTTCAAGAACAGGTGGAATTGCAAAATATGCACCTATAAGACAGCATCCAACAAATCCAGCAACCAACAATAGAACCTTCTTTTTCCGCATATGCTTTATATGATACCGCTCTGGTATCCTTCAGCATAATGGCGAGAGAACAAGTTCATCTTTCAGTGCCTGCGAAGCTTAATCTGACGTTGTCTGTAGGAGAGCCTTTGCAGAACGGAATGCACCCAATTGTGTCAAAAATGGTGCGTATTGACATGTGCGATGAGTTAGAAGTAACTCGTCTTGAAGAAGGTGCTTGGTCGCGATATGCGGTCATGTGGAAGGACGACGCACCAATTCAATCTGAAATTGACTGGCCGATCACGAGCGATCTTGCTGTATTGGCGCACCGAGCCCTTGAAACTCTAGTGGGACACCCACTACCAGTGCAAATGAAACTAGAAAAGCGTATTCCAGTTGGCGGAGGACTTGGCGGAGGTTCGGCTGATGCTGCTGCAATGTTATTGGCAACCTCTAGGCTGTTTCGATTAGACATTTCCCAAGAGAAGATAGCGAAAGAATTGGGTTCCGATGTTCCCTTTTTTCTGAACGGTGGGCATGCAACAGTGAGTGGCATTGGCGAAAATATAGTGCCACTTGCAATAGACCAAATGCATTTCGTTGTGATTCTTCCTGAATACAGATGCAATACAGAACAAGTATACAAAGCATTCGACGTTCTTCAAAAAGAAAACGCGGTGCATGGAAATGACTTACTCCTGCCTGCCTGCAGTGTGCAATTGCAGTTATGTAAGGATATGAAGGCTGTCGAAAATTTTACTCAAAAAGAAGTGCACCTTTCAGGTAGCGGTTCAACATTCTTCATAATCTGCGATACTACAGAACACGCAAAGACACTCGCATTACAAATTACAAAAAAAACTGGACTGGTTGCGATAGCAACACAATCGTGCAAAGAGCACTGGAGATAATATGACTACTATGATAATTACAGATTTTGTTCCCGCAGATATTGACGCAACAACTTGGGAAAACCTACAACCATTTTACCAGCAGCTACTAAAACGAAATTTTAAGTGTGTTGGATGTGTCAAGCAATTTTTGCTCGATAGAAGTGAACTCGATGCGGCTGCAGCCGAAGCGGGATCTGATTTATACATTGCCATGACATGCAATACTGAAGACGAAAATATCAAAAATGCGTTCCTTGCATTTATTGAAAACGTGGAACCAGAATTGAAGAAGGTTGCGTTCGAACTAAATAAAAAAGTTGTCGAGGCAGAGTGCTCTTCAGAACTTGATACAGACAAATTTGGAGTTATGTTACGAGATTGGAAAGCAGATGTTGCACTCTTTAGAGATGAAAACGTACCGCTACAAACAGAAGATACAAAACTTGGTCAAGAGTATTCAGAACTTTGCGGTGCCATGATGGTAGATTTTGATGGCGAAGAAAAAACAATGCCTCAAATGGGAGTCTACCAACAAGACCAAGATAGACACGTTCGTGAAATGGCGTGGCAGGGAACAGCAGACCGTCGTTTGTTAGATCGAGATGCTATTGACGGCATCTTTGACAAGATGGTAGAGAATCGAAACCAAACCGCTTTGAATGCGGGTTTTGCAAACTATATGGATTATATGTTTGCAGTGAAACATCGTTTTGATTACACACCCTCAGATTGTGTTGCATTCCATGATGCGATTGAACAAAAATGTATGCCAATAGTTCGAAAATTAGCGGAAGATAGGAAAGCAGCCCTTGGCGTTGACACCCTTCGCCCTTGGGATATTGCAGTGGACCCACATGGTCTTGCGGCATTGAAACCATTTGATTCTGCAGATGACCTTATCGAAAAAACATCTAACTTGTTCCATCGTATGGGCGAAGGACTTGGCGATATGTTCGACACCATGCGTGATGGAGGGTATTCGTTAGACCTCGATTCCAGAAAAGGCAAAGCGCCAGGCGGTTATCAAGCAAGCAGAGATCGAAAACGTATGCCATTTATCTTTATGAACGCTGCTGGCCTCCCGCGCGATTTAGACACTATGGTGCACGAAGCTGGCCACGCGTTCCATTATATGTTGTGCAGGCACGATGATTTAGTTTGGAATCGCTCTGCACCGCTTGAGTTTGCTGAAGTGGCATCTATGAGCATGGAGTCAATGGCATACCCATTTTTGGATGAGTTTTACAACAAAGATGAATGCAAGCGAGCAATTCGAAAACACCTTGAGGGAGTTGTAAGTACTTTGCCTTGGGTCGCAACTATTGATGCCTTCCAACACTGGATATACCTAAACCCAGAACATTCTAGAGAAGAACGCACAGCAAAATGGCTAGAACTAGGTAAACGTTTTGGTGGGAGTGTAGACTGGTCTGGCTTAGAATCGCAGCAAGAAGCGGTATGGCATAGGCAACTTCACCCGTTTGAAGTTCCATTTTATTACGTTGAATATGGAATTGCACAACTTGGCGCATTGCAAATGTGGTTGCACTATCGCAAAGACCCAAAGAGTACAATTGCAGCGTACAAGAAAGGACTCACGCTAGGCGCAAGCAGACCGCTACCAGAGTTGTTTGAAGAAGCTGGCCTTCGGTTTGATTTTTCACTTGAGATGGTGGGAGAACTTATGGAAGCTGTTCAAGAAGAACTTGATAATACAGCGCACTAATGGCATTAGGCGGTTTCCATTCTGTACTGTATGTCTTGCAAAAGGCCCGAAGTGCAGGTGGGCTGAGAGCAATGTGGAAAGCGATGCGCTCACCAAATGCCTGCAAAACCTGTGCGCTTGGCATGGGCGGTCAACAAGGTGGAATGGTAAACGAGTCGGGTAAATTCCCAGAGTTTTGCAAGAAATCGGTGCAAGCAATGGCCGCCGATATGCAAGGCGCTATTACAAAAGAGTTTTTCGAAAAATATACTCTTAGTCAACTTTCTGCAATGTCATCACGAGAACTTGAAGCTGTTGGACGCATTACGTTTCCGTTGTTTGCAGGTCCACTCGATATGCATTACAAGCCTATCTCTTGGAAAGAGGCAATTGCAAAAGTTACGGAGAAGGTTTCAAAGACTGACCCTAGCAATTCATTTTACTACTGCTCGGGTCGCTCGAGTAACGAAGCTGGTTTTCTTTTGCAACTTATGGCACGTGTGCGAGGTACAAACAATATTAACAATTGCTCTTTTTACTGCCACCAGGCGAGTGGAGTTGGACTTGCTAGTGTTACAGGTTCCGGAACAGCAACCGTTACCCTAGAAGATTTATCAAAAAGCGATCTTGTATTTTTGATTGGTTGCAATCCAACTTCTAATCACCCACGATTACTCAAAACACTGTTAGACCTTCGCAGGAGGGGTGGAAAAGTAATTGTTATAAATCCTCTTGTCGAGCCCGGATTACAAAAGTTCAATGTGCCAAGCGACGTGCGCAGTTTATTTTTTGGTTCAAAAATCTCTGACATGTATGTACAGCCAAACATTGGAGGGGACCAAGCACTCTTACTTGGAATGTTAAAATGGTTAGAGGAACATTCGGCTATCGATGAAACTTTTGTTTCGCAGTATGCAGACGGTTTTGATGACGTTCGGAACCAAGCGAACGAAACAAATTGGGATGTAATCGAGCAACACAGTGGGGTGTCACAAAAAGTTATTGCAGAGATTAGTCGCATCTATCGAGAATCAAATGCAGCAGTATTCTGTTGGGCGATGGGTGTTACCCATGTGAAGGGCGGAGTAGATACCGTACGTGCAATCGGCAATGCAGCGATAGCACGTGGCATGCTTGGGAAAGAAGGCGCAGGACTGTTGCCTTTGCGGGGTCATTCCAATGTACAGGGCATGGGTTCTATGGGTGTTGCGCCAATGCTGAAGGGGCCTATGGCAGAAGCGATTGAAAAAGAGTTGGAAATTACTCTTCCGCTTCCCACCGATGGCGGCGACACCATGTGGTGCATGCAAGAGGCTGATAAAGGAAACATGAAATACGCTATGTGCCTTGGCGGGAACTTAGCAATGGCGAATCCAAATACAACATTCTCTCAAAAAGCCATGTCCAAAATAGACCTTGTTTCGTATATGTCTACAAAGTTAAATCAAGGGCACTTTGTTGGCAGAGGTGCGGAAACGATTATTTTCCCCGTTCTTGCTCGGGACGAAGAGTCTCAAATTACCACGCAGGAATCTATGTTTAATTTTGTTCGTAGAAGTTCTGGTGGAACTCCTAGGCACAATGGTCCACGTTCGGAAGTGGAAGTACTTGTATCAATCGCGGAAAAAGGAATTGGAACAATTGAATGGAGCAGGTACCGGGATCATTCAGTCGTACGGGAGTTAATTGCGAAGTGTTTACGTGGATTTAAAACGAAGAAAGAACACCAGATTGAAGGACGTACATTTCACGAGCCAAAATTTTCTACTACAACCGGTAAAGCACAAGCGCATGTTATTGCGTTGCACGCCCCTGCCGAAATTTCTTCTAATCAACTTCGTCTTATGACTATTAGATCGGAAGGCCAATTTAATACTGTTGTGTACGAAGAAGAGGATGTATTCAGAAAGCAAACACGAAGAGACGTGGTGCTGATGAATGAACAAGATATCAGCGCGTTTGGTGTACAAGTAGATTCGTTTGTTACAGTGGCGGGACCAAGTGGTACGCTTGTTGTTCAAGTAAAAGCGTATCCAATTGCAAAAGGAAACTGCGCCATGTATTACCCAGAAGCAAACATTTTACTGTCGACGAAAGTTGATGATGAATCTAAAACACCTTTTTTTAAAGGCGAAGTGGTTGCCATTAAGAAAAACTAAATTCCCCTGCCCAGCATTTTGCGAAGTTGATATCTCAACCTGCGAATTGGGATTCGTCGAAATTTTCCAGAGAGAATCTTATCTTCTTGAGCACCCGTTTCTGGGGGCTCAACTCCATCTGGTACATACCAATTATTGAAGAGAGTTCTTTTAACTAGTTTGTACCCCTGTTTTATAATTTTTTTGTGAGAACGTGTATCTAAAAGGTGATCTTCAATAACTACCAATCTTGGTTTCCATTTTTGAAGAGTAAATCCCTTAAGAACTTCGAGCTGCGTACCCTCGACATCTATAGAAACAAAATCAAGAGTTGTAGTATTCTGCTGTTGTAAAATTTCATCTAACGTCAGTATGTCGACAGTAATTCTTGACTCCACTATAGTTCGTTTATCTAAAAACTCTGTAGCTAGAGAAGACTTTCCACTATCTGAAGCAACTGTAAAGAGAGCAGTTGCGGGTGATTGGGGTGCACCGCAAGCCGCTTCAACAACGTACGCTTCAGGCCGCTTGCTTCTAAGTTCTTTGCATAGTTCTGGAATTGGCTCAACTAAAATACCTGACCAACCAACTTGCGCTAAATGCCATGTTTGCGATAATGAAAATGGGTCGTTAGCGCCAACTTCAACAAAGTATCCAGCAGAATCGCCAAGATATTTACGGATGAGAAATTGCTCAGCAAGTTCTTCACGAATTTTTATGTTTGGCTCTTCGCTAAAATGCGTTTCAGCGATTGTTCTGTAATATTGTTCCACTATTTGCTAAACGCTCCTGTAATATCATTTTTAGTATTTAAACTTGTCACAAATGGTACATAGGACGGTGGAAGAGTAACAACGCAATGCGGTACCGATTTTACAAAACCACGTATTGAACTTTTCTTTTCTTGCAAGTATTCCGTGCACGATTGCAACGTATTTCCGAACAAGCGGATAGGTAATCCCAAGAGGGATCCGTTGTGAGTGAAGATAGTGTTGTCTTCACCTACTAGCAGTTTTTCTATATGTTTAGGCTGTAAGAGCGGCATATCGCAACCCACAATAAGATATTCAGAGTCAAGACCAGAGTCTAGCAGCGCTTCTATACCTGCAACGGGCCCTTTCGAAGAGCGTAAGTCTGGAATACATGTAGCGCCTTGAAGTGTCCCACCGACTACTACTGTATTGCTGGCTGTTTTTTCTGCGAATTCAATCATTGTTTCTACCATAGTTTTTCGAGTGGGAAGTGTTACCAAGTGCTTCGGTGTACCCATGCGTGTACTCTGCCCACCTATCAAAATGGCAACTGTGTGCGGCCACAAATTAATGTATCGCTTTTGTGACAACGATTGTGTCACCAATTGTAAAAGTGCCTTCAGTACGTACTTTTGCTAAATACCCGCAACGGCCTACTATATCTTTTTTTAGTGTCACTCCAAGTGGATCTAAGACAAAGCAGGGTTTGCGCGCCTCAGTGAGCTCGATGACAACGCCGCCGCTAAAATGCAAACAGTCTCCGTCTTCAAGTTCTTGAACTGCCAAACCCTCAACAGTAATGTTTTCGCCAATAGCCCCAGGAACAAGGTTGTACCCTTCGGTGTTCAGCTGTCTCATAATCTCAATATCAAACAAACTTACTGCTCTGTCAAGAGTCGCATGCTTGCTGTGTTCTCGACCATCGCCTTGAAGACCGATCGCGGTGGTTGCACAGGAAGGAAGCGGAAGTTTAGGAATTCCGCCAGTTGAAACATTGATTGATTGTACTAGTGCCACAAAGTGGACTATACTCAACTCAACATGCAGTATTACATGTACGCGCTTACTTTCATTTCTTTTTTATTCATTGTGCAGCCAGCTCCCTTGGATTTGATACCTGTGGACGCTGGTATTGAAGATGTAGGCACGCTGAATGCTTCATTTAAAGCCCAATTACAAGACTTTCGGATCGATAATTCGTTTGAAAAAATATACAGAGTGGCGGGTGCAGATGGCGTCTACGTACGCAAATCAGGAGCATTGACGGCTGTTTTTAAAAATTCATCGTACATACAATCACTTGGTGGCGAAATCCCACTGATACCTGCTGGGACGGTCTACTGCATAGGGGAAATACCAACGAGTTTCATTGAGCAGTTAGTAGATTTGGAACAAGAGCAAGCTCCGCACCCTTCTAGGGTTGAGGCCCTATCTGTGGAATTTAAAACTGGGCGTCTTCCATTTCGGGAGCAAAGCGTGCAAACACCTAGAGAATTTGCATTTATCCATAATGAATCCTACAGAAGGACTCGCTTGGCATCACTCGTACTTAAAGTCGTTTTATCTACACCTTAGGCAGCGGTTGGAAAATCCTCTTCACTTGATATAAGGCCCATTATAGAAGCAAATTCATTGATTTTCATCATCGGCTCATCGGCGTGCAACATTGCATGATCGTACCGTGCATTTGTAGTTGAGCCAAGCCTGCGTTCTGCATTTGGTTGGAAAGGGAATACTGAGTATTGCGAGCAAAAAAGTGGATCTTCGTTTGGTGTATTTTTGTAGCTCATAGTCCTCCATTCATCGGGAGTATGGGGAACGATATAAAGGCAGTACAGAGGAATATTTGAGAAACGAAGTTGAAATAATCCGTACATCTTTCCTAATTTGACACAAGAGAAGTACTGTAAAATAGAGTGTTCAATGACAACTCTAGAAACCACAATTCCAAGTTGCACCCCTATGAAGGACGAAACCCTTGCACCAATCTTTGAAAAAGTAGTTGCAGGAATTCCTTTGTCTCTCGAAGATGGTTTGCAATTGTACGTAACAAAAGACCTTTGGTCTGTATGCGCACTTGCTCATACAGTACGAACTTCGTTGCATGGAAACGATGCATTTTTTAATATTAATAGGCATGTAAATTATTCAAACGTTTGCGCGCTTAGTTGTAAGTTTTGCGACTTCTATCGAAAGAAGGGCGACGAGGGAGCGTACGAACATTCAATAGAAGATATTGAAAACGAAGCAAAAATGGCAATCGAATCTGGCGCAACAGAAATGCATATTGTTGGTGGGTTACATCCTTGGCTTCCATTTGAATATTACACGAAGATGCTTTCTACAATAAAAAAACTTGCGCCAATGATTCACATCAAAGCGTTCACTGCTGTAGAAGTAGTACATCTTGCTCGTATTTCTAAACGAGGTCGCGACGGAATTGCAGGAATTTCCTCAGTAATTAGCGAACTTGTAGAACACGGCTTGGGATCTCTTCCAGGCGGTGGTGCAGAGGTGTTCGATGAAAGAGTACACGACGAAGCGTACAAGGGGAAAATTAGTGGCGAACAATGGCTTGATGTACACAGAGTGGCGCACGAACTTGGTTTAAATTCAAATGCAACAATGTTGTACGGACATATAGAAACTCGCGCCGAACGTATTGCGCACATGATTACTATTCGTGAAGAACAAGATAAATGTTTAGCTTCCGAATCATCTGGAAAATTCCAAGCGTTCATACCGCTTCCATTTATTCCGGGTGTAAGCGAACTCTCTCCGTTACCTGGGCCAAGCGGAATAGAAAACTTACGCACCATTGCGATTGCACGATTGATGTTGCATAACATCCCTCACATTAAAGCGTTTTGGATTATGCAAACATTACACATGGCGCAGCACATGTTGCAATGCGGTGCTGACGATATTGATGGAACAGTCATGTGGTACGACATTACAAAAGTGGAGTCAAGCACGACGACGCAAGAACAATCAATTACAGATTTATGCAGGGCTATTCGCGACGCGGGGTTTACGCCTGTAGAAAGAGATACCCTCTACCGAACTGTTGAACGAGATGGCAAAGTATGGAGCGTCCGATAACCTTACGCAGCTTTTGCATACTGTTTAGTTGCTTCTCTTGCAATTACTCTGCCCGAAACTCTTTGCAAAAGCAAATCAGATGCCCAGCTAGCAAGCACCCTTCGATATTCTCTTTGCGAATAAGAAAGTGCTGCAGTCGCTATTTGCGATGAGGGAATACGTAATACAGAATGGCAGAGCTTTTCATGTTTCATGTTCCACCCCCTTCGGCATATTTCAACCCGAAGTGTTGCGATGAATATACTTTTATGACTTTGGTGTAAAACCAAACCTGTGAAGTATTCCTTCAAACTGCTCGTTCGAATAGAAGGAGATACTCATTTTACCTGTGCCCTTCTTTTTACCTACGTGTATTGATACTTGGGTACCTAAATGTTCTTCAAGTTGCCCACTGAGGTTGTCCATGAACATTTCAAGTGGATCTTGCTCAGTTGCAACAGAATCTTTCACTGCACTACGAACTTTCACCTGGCGTTCGAGTTCTCGAACAGACCATTGCTCCTTAGCGCAACGCCTTGAAATAGCATTACTTTTAGTAACATCAGGTATTCCTAGAATTACCTTCGCGTGGCCCATGCTCAACCTTCCATCGCGAACAGCGTCCTTTGCAAAATCGCCTAAGTCATTTAATCGCAAGAAGTTAGCGACACTAGAGCGGTTGATTCCAAGTTGTTCTGCTATCTCTTTCTGCGTTGCATCAAAGTCCACAACAAGCCGATCAAAGGCTTCTGCCCTGTCGATTGGATTTAAATCTTCGCGTTGTAGGTTCTCAATGAGCGCCCACTCTGCAGAAGTTTTATCATCAATCTCTCGAACAATAGACGGTAGAGTTGCAATGCCCGCGAGCTGCGCTGCGCGCCATCTGCGTTCACCAGCAACTAACTCGTACTGGTCGGGTGTTGTTGTTCCACGTACAACAATTGGCTGCATCAGACCCGCGCGCTTGATGGAGTCGGCCAATGCAGTTAACGCGTCTTCGTCGAATACCTGCCTTGGCTGTCTTGGATTTGGAATGATTTGCGCAGGTGCTAAATAGAGCAAGCCATCTCCACCCGAAACACTCGTGCCGCTTACTGTACGCTTTGGGGCAGCCCCCTTCCCAGGCGTCTTCTTTACAGGCTCCGAACTAGTAGGAATTGCTGGTAAACCCTCTGCTGTATTTCTATCTTCTGGTGGCGCCACCTCGACAGCCTTTTTCATAAGCCCGCCAAGCCCCTTGCCCAACCTTCGCTTCTTCTGTGGTGTTGCAGCCATTGGTTACTCCTTCAACCGTTCAATTGCAGCGGTTAGCAAGTGTTCCACGTGGAACACCCGTAGTCGCGTTTGCATGTTATCCCATGTTCCACGTAGAACGTCAATAGAGAATGCGTTCAAATACTCAAATTAGAACGTCCGATAACTATTACTTAGCGCAGGAGTGAATGTTCCGCTACGCCATTGGCTGGCACGTTAGCGTATATTAGCATTATTATAGAGGGTTATCGACGCATTTAGCAACAATTATGTGGCAGGGAGGGGGACTACATCATGCGGTGCTACATACAGGTGCATGGTGTCACCAACCTTATTGATATGGGTCGGATTCACTTCCATAACTCGCAGTACTTGTCCACCTGTAACCTCTACTTGGTGCTGGGCAAGTTCGCCAAGATAAATTGTGCTGAGGCACGTACCTGAAAGTGCATTTGTAGATTTCGGAATTTCCGTTACAACAAGTGCTTCTGGCCTGATGGAACACACGACTTTCTTTTCTGTGCAAGTGGCATCTGCTGCTAGGAATCCAAATGCAGCCTGATAGCCAGATTTTACTGTTTCCGCAGGCACAAAATTTGTTTCACCTATAAATTCTGCCACGAATTGGGAGATTGGCTCTCTGTAAATTTCGGCAGGGGTGCCAACTTGTTGCACTTGGCCATCTTTCAAAATGGCCATTCGATCTGCGATTGAAAGAGCTTCTTTTTGGTCGTGTGTCACATAAACTGTTGTTATACCGAGAGATGTGCAAATTCTCCGAATTTCACTTCTCATTTCTAATCGTAATTTCGCATCTAAATTTGACAGTGGTTCGTCTAGAAGGAGAACTTCTGGCTCAACAACGATGGCTCTTGCAAGTGCTACTCTCTGCTGTTGACCGCCGGATAATTCATTTGGTTTTCGGTCTGCCAAGTGCTCCATATGCACCTTTGCAAGTGCTTCTAATGCCTTTTTACGCTGATTAACTGGGGTATGTTTACGAATTTTAAGACCATACGCAACATTCTCAGCTACCGTCATATGTGGCCATAAGGCATAGGATTGGAATACCATCCCAGTATTGCGTTTGTTTGGGGGGGTGAGGGTGACGTCTTTGTCACCAAACATGACAACCCCAGCTGTTGGATCAATAAACCCTGCGAGCATTCTCAGTAGGGTTGTTTTACCGCAACCAGAGGGTCCAAGCAAAAAGAATAACTCTCCAGCGTTAATATCAAGGTCAATACCATCAACCGCTGTTGTGTCCCCATATTTTTTAACGAGTTTTCTCAGATGTATTGCAGTCATAAGTCGAAACAATAACAGCCAGAGACCTTTTTTGCAGGCACTAATACTTGTTACTTTTCATTGGAATTTATTGTTAGGAAGATATACGATACAAAAATGGACGGCAGCACAGACAAAATAGAGCGACTTCAGGAGTGGCGAGCTCGACGAAAAAAAGAATTACGAGTTGATCAAGTAATGAACACATTTTGCCGTTCACTACGAAAAGCGAGTAAACAATTAATTCAGTTGCAAGACGCGTGGCTCGAACTTGTACCTAAACATATTAATCAAGTTTCAATGCCGATCGCTCTTCAAAACGGAACGTTAGAAGTTGTTGTTGATGCGGCACCTACTGCGTACCAAGTAAACAGACTTATTCGCGGAACGCTTCTTCGAGAATTGCAAACACGATGCAGCGGAACTCTAGTAAAAATCAAGGTACGAGTGGAGTAAAACTACTACTGTAATAGTGAAGTAGGAAACCGTTGCACAACGCCTTCATTATTTACGCAAGCGAGGGTGGTATTTGCAGTTGCGATAATAATGTTCTTGCGCCTCAACTCATACGAATGGCATAATCGAGCAGGGGTGCAAGAATCAATCTTCGTTGTAAGTGTCAACGCGTCATCGTACTTTGCAGAGTTTTTGTATTTTACTTGTAACTCTACAACTACAAAAAAGATTCCTGATTTTTCTATGTCGCCATAGAAGCCGCCTTGGTCACGCAATAGTTCAGTTCGACCAATTTCAAACCATATTGGGTATGTAGCATGGTGCGCGACGCCCATCGGGTCACACTCACTGTAACGAACTTGAAATGTTGTTGTTGATAGAGACATTATTTTCCTATGCAGAATGACGAGAATACTTCCCCAATAATTTCATCAGGCGTAACAGTGCCAGTAATTTTTCCAAGTGCTTGCAACACTTCTCGTAAAGAGGTCGCATTCAATTCAGGTACTGGAACAGAATCATGAGCGTTCGTAAGAGCAGCGATTGCATCTTCAATGTATTGGATGTGCCTTGGGTAAAGGGCAAGCGCATCACTTGTTGGCATAGGTACGTGCGTAAGCCTCTGCTCAATTACACGCCGCAGTTCAGAGATGCCTTCAAATGTTGTACTACTTACCGAACTGTGAAAGCGGTCTTTTTGTAAGTCTAGTTTTGTATGAACAAGTATTCCATTTTCACCTAACTGTGGATCAGGGTCGCCGGGCGCAATACACCAAAGGACGACATCTGCTTCTACTATAAACTTGTTTGCCTTTGCTTGTGTTTGTTCACTAAATGGCCCTGTTGATTTTTCAATACCTGCAACGTCGATAATTGTGGCTTCCCTTTCACCAAACCAAACTGGTTCAAGTATCGCATCCCTTGTCGTACCGGCTTCTTTAGAAACGACAACACGCTCTCTATCGAGTAGCACGTTGAACAAAGACGACTTCCCCGCATTTGGTAACCCAGCTAACACTACTGTTGGTAACTCCTGCAATGTCGCCATTGCAATGTTGCCGTTCAGAATGGCCTGCAAAGACGATTTTGCATCAACAATAATATTTATTAAGTCATCTTGTTCAATTGCAGTGACGTCTTCCTCGTCGACAAAGTCAATTCCTGATTCAACAAGCGCAAGCGTTTTAAAAATAATTGTTGAAATTGGCTCGACATGAGCGTGCAAAGCACCAGTGCGAAGAAGGGCAGCTCCTTGCAGTTCACTGTCGTTACCAGCTGAAATGGTTGCGCATACTCCTTCTGCTTCTGATAAAGAAAGTTTACCGTTGAAGAAAGCCTTTGCAGTAAACTCGCCTGCTTCTGCATACCGCCCGTTGGTTACTTCAATACAGGCTTCAGAGGCTATACGTACTAGAGTTGGGTTGTTAGGCAGTTCTATTTCAAGCGTTTCTTGGCCAGTAAATGAGCGATTGCTTTCATAGGCAAGTGCAAGCACGGGCAATTCACCACAAGGGAGTTGCATTCTGCATGTACTTATTCGCCTTGGAACAGAATCAATACCGATACGTTGGCACTGCGTAAAGACATGCGTACCAGTTATTCGCAATAGAGCACGCGATGAATTTCCGCTCGGAGTACTTACTGCAACGATGGTAGATTCAAGATCCATACACGTGAACTGTTAATCGCGTTTCTTAAACGAACGCTTCTTCGCTTTGTTTTGTACTTTCTTGCGACGTGCTTCCATGGCATCAGCCCACGCTCTACCTTGTTTATCTTTAGGTTTTCGTCCTATTTCATCTGGTTGTGCAACATTTGGCTCGATAGGAACACTATCGATGTGTTTACGGATACGACGGCTTTCTAAAATACCAACGGTACTAGATGTCAGAATATAAAGCGTAAGACCTGATGGCGCTGAATACAACATAAGAGGGAACATAACTACCATCATGATTCGCATTATCTTTTGTTGCGATTCTTGTTCTGGTGAAGTAGCCATGCTTTGTGGTGACATATATTTTTGTTGTACAAAGAAAATGCCACCCATTAAAATTGGCAGAATGTTAATGCCAGTTATGTTCCAAAACAGAAACTGAACCGGGTTTTCAAATGTTCCAAAGAAATGGTCTGCAGAACTTAAGTCTGCAAGAAACGGCCAATCTCCTATCATTTGAAACACACCAAAGAATGCGGGCTCTTGGCGAATATCAAACATAAAATAAAGCAGCGCGTAGAGTGCAATCCAAACTGGCATTTGCAAAAACATTGGTAGACAACCAAGCATTTGCAACGGGTTCACTCCGTACTGTTTCATGAGTACCATTTGCTCACCTTGCACACGCTTTGGATCGTTCGGATATTTCTTTTTAAGTTTGTCTATTTCTGGTTTCAGTTTTTGCATCACTTTGCCAAACCGTTGCATGTTGATTTGCGAGCGTTTGGTAATGGGATGTAAAATTGTTCGAACGATAAGAACGAGAATGATGATTGAGAAGCCCCAATCAAACACAACATACCGGTCAAGCAGTGTAAGCACGATTGCTAGAAAATCTGCTAGCCATTGGAATGTGCAAATAGCGCACATGCTCGACATTTGATACAGCACCAGATCTCGTAAATTAAGCGCCATATAGGGCTGCTCTGTATCTAAAACTGAGCGCTCAAGTGGCCCGGCATAGATACCCATAGAGATGTCGTAGATACCACCCCCAGAAACGGTAGTTTCAGGGCTGTATAAGCCAGTGAGAACAGTTTCACTGCCTTCCGGCCCATCGACGACAGTTGTTATTTTTTCTACTTTATCTCCAAATAGACGCGTTCCTTCGCCTTCTTTAGTAATATTTGGGAATGTTGCGATTGCAAAGTAGCGGTTGGATGATGCAAACCATGAAAGTTTATCGTTTTCTTCAATTGAATCTACAGTGGGCCAAATGGTATCACTACGTTCCTTAATTGCATCTGCAAATTCAAGAACAACATCGTTGGATTGAATAGGAGCAAGGTGGCCATCAAGTCCAAGTTCCCAGCCGAAACGGAAACGTCGTCTGTCCATATACCTTGAGCGATCAACAGTTAAAGAAGGTGGGCCATACTGCACCCATTGCACAACTACATCTTGCGAAGTGAGGTTATGAATGCTTTGTGAAAGTTGCAAGCCAAACTGATTGTCCAGAGTCCAAGTACGGTGGACTTTTGCAATTTCAGTTTTGTGTTCATCAATGATGGTGGCAATGAAATGAATGCCGTCGCTACGAATGCTTGACACTTGCCAATCACTCGCGCTGCTCAGGTTAAGCTCTTGGTCATTAATAACAATTTTGTACGCACCAAGTGCAGGCACAATTTTTTCGTTGACAGTTTGCTCATCAACAAGCAGGTACATTTCTTCAATTGATGGTTGCTCGCCACCATCGGATCTAAAATTATTCCAGGCGAGTTTGCCATCAACAGTTTCAAAAATATCCGCAAAGCGAATGGATTGAATTCCTGCACCTGTTTGTGTAAAGTGTGCTTCCAATTTCCATTTCTCTAGATTCTCTAAAGAACCAAGAGTCAGGGGCGTGTCTTTCAGTGCGTGTTGCATGACTTGCAACACATCGAAAGGAGCCGGTAGTGCACTTGCGTCAGTTGAGTCTTCAACTGAATCCTTAGTTGAATTTCCAGTAGAATCCTCAGTTGTCGAAGGGGTTGCCTCTGCTGGCGTTGAAGTATTGGTTGTTGAAACTATAGGCGCAGGAGTAACTACATCCCTCGTTGCAACGGTGGTTGTTTGTTCAGGTAAATCCTGCGTAGTATTGTCTTTTCTACTAAAAAAAGTTACTAGTACAACGCTACTAGCTGCAATAATAACTAAGAACGGTATCAACCGCCGACGTGCTTGTTTTGTCATGTTGTCCTACTTCCCATACGAGTGGGATTAACGGCCTTCAAGTAATCGATCTCCGAGCCAATTGCTGAGATCTGGAATTGCGTAAATTTTTTCTCGCACACTTTCTATGTCATACTCAATGCGGAAAAAATCTACTATGCATTTTTCATCATCAAGAATCGCGTAACTTGATCGTTTGTCAAGGTCACGTGGTTGGCCCACTGATCCTGGATTGATAATGATTTTATCTTCGTCTTTATAATTGAATGAATAGTCTAATTCGTCTGGTGGATAAAATTCTGGCTCACTCGTAAATATGCCGGGTACATGAGTGTGCCCTGACATGGAATGCTTTTCAATGCGTTCAAAAATCTGTTTCATTTTCACAGGCGAATTAATTGCATCGTCTGGGAATAAGTATTCATTGATTGGTCTGCGTGGCGTACCGTGGACCGCTAGGAAATCATTCATCTGGGTTCTTACTCTAAGAGAACCTAAAAACTCCCATCGTCTTGCCGCAATTTTTTTATCTTGCTCTGAATCAAACTGCGCTCGAGTCCAGTACGCAGCTTGTTCTGCAGCAGCGTTAAAGTTTGTTGGTTCGTACAATGCGCCGTAGTCATGATTGCCCAAGAGTGACCACGCGCAGTGTTCGGCAACAAGATCTACGCACTCAGCAGGATTTGGTCCATATCCAAGCGTGTCGCCTAGGCAGACGATCTGGTCTGTCTTTTGTTCAAATATAGCCTCGAGCACTGCATTGAGCGCTTCAAGATTGCCATGGATGTCACTAATAATTGCTGTTCGCACGTCTTACATCTCGTTCCTTAGAATCTGAGAATGATACCGCAGAGAAGGCGCTGTCGCTTACCTATCCAAAATAGAAATCACGCACTTTATGAGGCCAACATAACTGGCTGATAATAATATACTTAGGCATCTTCGCTCAAGTATTGCCGCATGGCGATAAAATACTCCCCTTTTGAGCGTTGCAACCGAAGTGTACGCATAGATATAAACGATTCCCATGGAAGGAGAGTGCCGTGAGTACTCAACGTCATTTTGATTTAATTGTTATTGGCTCAGGTCCTGGCGGGTATGTTGGTGCAATTCGTGCCGCCCAGCTCGGATTTAAAGTTGCATGTATAGATAGAGATAAACTGGGCGGGGTTTGTTTGAACTGGGGCTGTATTCCGTCCAAAGCTTTACTTCACGGGGCTGAAGTGTACGACGAAGCTGTGAACCACGGGAAAGAGTGGGGTATCAACATCACTGGTGTTGAAGTAGATTGGCAAGCCTTTATTAGCAGAAGCCGAAAAATAACGGAGCAGTTAAATGGCGGTGTTGAGTACCTCTTTAAAAAGAATGGTGTGGAACATATTCAGGGACATGCGCACATTGTTTCGGGTACCAACGGAGTAACGCCTTGCGAGGTTCAAGTAAAAGAAGCAACTGGTGATTATTACTCTGGAGATGGCGGGACGGTTCTCGAGACTGTAACTGCAGACCGAGTGTTAATTGCAACGGGCGCGAAACCACGAGACCTTCCGTTCGCACCGTGCGATGGGAACACAATCATAAACTCGGCGCATGCAATGACCCTAGAATCGCGCCCCGAATCACTTGTCATAATTGGCTCTGGTGCAATCGGTATGGAGTTTGCCTATGTGTACAACGTCTTTGGTACAAAAGTAACCGTTATAGAAATGCTTGATCGTATTTTACCAGTTGAAGATGAGGAAGTTTCAAAACTAGCGCAACGAGCATTTAAAAAGCAAGGGATTACATTCCACACAAATACAGGCGTGAAAAACATAGATTTATCCGGTGACGGTGGAACAGTTACTTATTCACCTATTGGAGAGGATTCAAAAGAAGAAACAATTACGGGCGAAAAAATTCTTATTGCAATTGGCGTAGCGCCTCGGTGCGATGGGTTGTTTTCAGATTCACTGGGAATTGAGCTCGACAGAGGATTCATTAAAACTGATGCTAAAGAAGTTGAAACGCCAACATACAAAACAAATGTCCCCGGCATTTACGCAATTGGCGACATCATAGGACCACCACTTCTTGCACACGTTGCTTCTGAAGAAGCAGTTACGTGCGTTGAACGCATGGCAGGGCACCATACGTTTGGAGTTGACTATAATTCTATTCCAGGCTGCACCTATACTAACCCGCAAATTGCTTCAATCGGAATGACAGAGGCGAAAGTGAAGGAAGCAGGGATTGATTACATTAAAGGTGTCTATTCGTTGAAGTCGCATGGCAAAGCAATTGCAACTGGCGCAACAGAAGGCTTTGTAAAACTTTTAGCAAGTAAGCCGTACGGCGAAATTCTAGGCGCGCATATTATTGGTAATAGCGCGAGTGAACTAATTGCAGAAATTGGTTTGGCTATTCGCCTTGAAGCGACAGTTGAAGATATTATTTCAACCATGCACGCTCACCCAACCATGGCAGAAGCGATTCACGAGGCAGCCCTTGGCACAGAAGACAGAATGATACACAATTGACATACCAATTCTCAGAGACAACTCTTTCCAACGGAATGCGAATTGCAGCAGAGCACTCAAGTGAAGCAGCGACAGCCGCGATTGGATTCTTTGTAAAAACTGGAGCACGAGATGAAACATCTGCGCTCATGGGCGTCAGCCATTTCCTGGAACACATGATTTTTAAAGGCACTGAAAAACTCAGCGCCGAAGAGGTAGATCTTGCATTTGATTCCATTGGCGCAGAGCACAATGCCTTTACTTCAAGTGAAATGACTGCGTTTTGGGGAGCAGGATTACCAGAAGTATTACCAAACATTCACGATACACTTTCAGATATTCTTCGACCATCGCTGAGGCAAAAAGATTTCGATGACGAGAAAAAAGTAATTCTTGAAGAAATTGCAATGTACGACGACCAGCCATTTTGGGTCTTGTATGAAAATGCAATGGAGCAATATTACAACACTAGTTCACTAGGCCACAGAGTATTAGGCACACCAAAAACTATTGTCGACATGAAGCGAGACGAACTTGCAAAGTATTTTTTCGAGAGATACAGTGCTGACAATACAGTCGTTGTACTTTCGGGAAACATAGACTTCGAGAATATGGTTGGTGCAATTGAAGCCAACTGCGGTGCTTGGGAGACAACAGGAGCGTTGCGTAAGTACGACGAAGTAGTTCGCTTTCCAGGAACATACACAAAAAAAATTGAAGATTTGCACCAACATTATTTAATGATGATGATGCCAAGCGCTTCATTCCAAAATCCAAAACGGCACGCAGTCGCAGCACTTGCTTCAATATTTGGTGGTGGCGAAGGTTCGCGATTGCACTGGGCGCTTGTTGATGCAGGACTTGCCGAGGTTGCTTCAGCGAGCGCAGACTCAAGCGATGGCTTCGGTGAACAAATGGTCTGGGCAGTTTGCGCACCAGACGATGCAGAACAAGTGTCTACTGTTATCAAAGAAGAAATGAAAAAACTAGT
>JABJDN010000156.1 GCA_018665385.1 Phycisphaerae bacterium
AATAACGAAGCGTGACGATTGCATAGAGTCGATAGTCTTCCGAATGTCTGTTGCTTCAGATCCCCGTTGTTTTTCAGCATCGCTCGTTGGGCCTCCGCAGCAACGAAGATGGAGCGAGATGAAATTGATTGGTTTGTTGGAGAATGATATACGTGCTCCAATTGCTTTAAGGGGTGTTTTGCCCACAGTAAAACAAGCCATGGAATCAGCGGAAGTTGCAATTCCACTTTTGAGGCGTTCGCTTCGCTTTTCTCCAATTGAATTATTCGTTTCTACAAGCCATGATCCACCGAGAGTGTCGTGTAAAAAACTCTCTAGTTCGCTGCAAGTATCTTCTCCGTCCAATTCTTGAATAAGGAGGACGTCGGGCTGCAGCGCCTTCAGGATACGGCCGCCACGAGCTTTGTCTTTGAGTAATGCACCAAACTGCACGTTCCAACTTACAACCCGCAAGTCGCCCAGTTTTTCAAAAGAAAAGGGGTATGTGCCTGTAGCTTTATTTACTCGTAACTCGAACGAAGTTGATGCCGTAGTCGGAGCAAATACAACACCGGCTTCGTAGGGCGATATCCATTGGCTTCCTTTTTTGCAGGAAACGCCGTACCCTTTGCCGTCGGGAGAAAAGTAGACTTCGTACTCGCCTATCTGCACGACCTTCTGTTCAGGAAGTTGTTGAAGGCACGATTCTGAAGGGAGGTCGATTCGTTTGTACACAAATTGTGCGTCCTCTTGGAGGGTGACGCCGTCTGCCCAATCGCCAAGTAATCCATCGATTTGAATTGGCGAAATTGCTAGTAATAGTAGAGGAAGTATTTGCATAGTCTGTGTAGAATACTCTCTATGAATAACACAGCGCAAACACCAACGTTGGACCCGGTTTCAGTCGAAATTCTAACCCTTCTAGAAACAGCAGATCCTGCAGTTGCTTCTTGCATGGAGGAAGAGGCAGCCCGACAACAAAATACTCTTGAGTTAATCGCTTCAGAAAACCATGTTTCTCCAGCAGTGATGCACACTATGGGCACTTGGCTTACAAACAAATACGCCGAAGGCTACCCTGGAAAACGCTACTACGGGGGTTGTGAACACCACGACGTTATTGAAGATTTAGCACGTGACCGTGCAAAAGAATTGTTTGGTTGTTCGTATGCAAATGTGCAACCGCATAGTGGAGCAAATGCGAACGTTGCTGCATTTATGGCACTCTTGCAACCTGGCGATACTGTTCTTTCTTTGCCAATTTCTTCTGGCGGCCACTTGAGTCATGGGTTAAAACCTAACTTTTCAGGAACCTTTTACAATATTGAAAGTTACGACTTAGAAAACGAAACGGAAACTCTCGATTACGATCACATTGCTAAACGTGCAGAAGAAACAAAACCGAAATTAATTATCTGCGGATACAGTGCATACTCAAGAATTATTGACTTTAAGCGCTTCAGAGAAATCGCAGATTCTGTTGGTGCGTATCTTATGGCTGACGTTGCACACATCGCTGGTTTGATTGCAGGTGGGCAACATCCTTCGCCTTTCCCTCACGCACATATCGTGACTACAACAACACACAAAACCCTTCGCGGTCCCCGCGGCGGTTTGATTTTGACAAACGACGAAGATATCGCAAAACTTGTAGACCGTAAAGTATTCCCTGGTTCGCAAGGCGGTCCACTCATGCACGTTATTGCTGCGAAAGCAGTCGCATTTGGCGAAGCATTGCAACCATCTTTTAAGGAATACGCAGCGCAAATAGTTACGAATGCATCTGCACTAGCTGACGCCCTAACTGAGCATGGCTATCGAATTTGCGCTGGCGGCACAGATAATCATCTTATGCTGATTGATTTGCGAACGCGCGATGAAGACTTAACAGGCGCAGACGCAGAAGACTGGCTTGGTAACGCAGGGATTGTTGTGAATAAAAATGGCATTCCAAATGACCCACGCAAACCTATGGTGACAAGTGGACTGCGTCTTGGTACGGCTGCACTGACAACACGTGGTTTGGATAAAGCGGACATGAAAACAATCGCCTCGATGATTGACCGTGTTCTTGTAAGCAAGGGAGATGCTGAAGTGTGCGAAACTGTACGCTCTGAAGTTGAAGCCCTGTGTAGACAACATCCTCTCTATAGTCATTGAAGTGGCAACAATGGTTGAGCCACATTTTAATATTGTTTTATTGGCTCCACAAATCCCAAACAATACTGGGAACATTGGTCGTACTGCAGTTGCAACAGGTTGCCGCTTGCATGTTATTCATCCGATTGCATTTGATATGGACGAAAAAGCTGTGCGAAGGGCGGGCCTTGATTATTGGCACCTGCTTGATATTCGCGAACATGATTCATGGGAAGCCTTCTTGGAAAGCGAATCTCCAGATCGTCTTTGGTTGTTTACAACTAAAAGTGAAACACCCTATTGGGATGCCACTTTTGAGCGGGGCGATTACTTGCTTTTTGGGAGCGAGCAGCACGGCGTTCCAAAAAATGTCCATGATTGGGTGCATGAAACCCAAGGCGAATCTGGCAGTGTCACCATGCCGATGGTGAACGAAGCGAGAAGTTTAAACCTTGCTACGGCAGTTTGTGCGGGAGTTTATGAAGGAATTAGGCAAACTTACGCTTCATGACCCCATTCAGGGTGCTATAGTCAATTAGATACATTGATAATTTTTTGACAACGCCTTACATTGGAGATGAGAAGCCATGGCCAAATACACAACCACTGATATTCGTAATATTGCCTTAACCGGCACTGCTGGTGCTGGCAAAACAACTATGGTTGAGAGAATGTTACACACGGCAGGTGAAATTAAAAATGTAGGTACGGTTGAAAATGGCGATACAGTTTGCGACTTCGACGATTTAGAAAAAGAATACGGCCACGGGATTGATAGTGCCATTGCACACTTCGATCACAACGGCGCACATGTAAATATTATCGATACGCCTGGTAGTCCAGGATTTCTGGGGAAAGCGATTGCGGCATTTCCAGCAGTTGAAACGCAGGTGATTATGATTGATGCGGGGACTGGCATTGACACTATTACACGTAAGTTACTGAAAGTTGGCAAAGAGCGATCATTGCCTCAAGTAATCTTGATTAACAAGATGGACCACTGCGATGACTTAGGAGCGTTGCTTGAACAAATCCAATCTACGTTTGGTGGTGAATGTCGACCTGTCAACTTACCCGCTGAAGGTGGACAAGCAGTTATAAATTGTTTTAATAATGCAGAAGGTGATTCTGATTTAGGCGACGTTTCAGGGTTCCACACAGGTATTGTGGACCAAGTTGTTGAAGTTGACGAAGAATTAATGGAGACCTATTTAGAGCACGGAGAAGTAAGCCCTGAGCAATTACATAAACCATTTGAGGCGGCTTTACGACAAGCCCATTTGATTCCAGTTATGTTTATGACGGCAAAAGAAAATATCGGCGTACTTGAGTTCATGAATTTTATTGCGAATTTATGTCCCAACCCGTTAGAAGGAAATCCTAGAACGTTTGTTATTCACGAGGGCGAAGCGCAAGAAGAATGGCACGCAA
>JABJDN010000179.1 GCA_018665385.1 Phycisphaerae bacterium
ACACATACTGGAGGCGAAAATACATCTCCTCTCTTGCCTTCCGTCAGTACCTCTGGCGTACCCCAAAGCGATTCCTGCATATCACATACAACAACCGCATCAAAACCCAAGCCCTTCGAAGCATGGACTGTCATAACCTGAACTTTGGATGAGGCTGGGTCTGCGATTCGCTTCTTTTTCACAAATTCAACGAATTCAGTAGGTCGCAGTGATTCCTCTTTTGCAAAGGATTGCGCAAGTTCAATAAGTTGCCAAAGCCTGTATCGTTCCCTTACTGTTGCATTGGCAAACAGCGGAGCGGCTAATTCAGTAATGACTTTTGCGTACCCATTTGTTACTAATTTTGCTCGCAATGTAGCACTCACTAGTTCTGCATCTTTTCGGTTGCTTGTTGGAGCCAACCCTAGGGATTCACCAATCGGCGAAGTAGCAACATGGAACAACGCAGAAGTATGGCCTGGATGATCGGCAAGTAACAGCGCCGACAGCACAATTGTAACTGGAGCAGAATCCGTTAGTGGGTTACCGCCATGTTCTGAAGCCAGAACAGGGTGTGTTGGATGAGCACGCAATTTGTGCACTATGCGTTGAATTTGTTGCGACGTATTCTTTCTGACTAAAATACCAACGGTTGCTGCAGCATTTTTTTCGTGGATACCTCGTACTATTTCCGCAACTTTGTCAACCATGCATTCAGAACAAGGCGTGTTTGGCTTTGGAAGTGATTCGTTCGTTGCAGTAGTATGTACAGCAGCGAAACCTAATGAATTTGGACGGGCAGACTTGTGGGTTGTAAAGCTTTGCATCCACTTGGCAAGTCCATCTTGCGAATGCTCTTTCAGTAATTCGGAATCGCTCGCATTACCGAATACTTCATTCACAAGTGCCAGTACTCCGGGCGAGCAACGCCAGCTTGTTGGCAACCGAGTTGAGCCATCAAGATCCAATCGGTCAGGTAAATTCTGAAGCAATTGAGGTTCGCCGCCTCTAAATCCATACAAGCTCTGCTTAGGGTCGCCTACAAAAAACAACGAACGGTCTGCGTCAGACTGACGAATTTCATCTACAAGTGGTTCTAAAATATTCCACTGTGGCATTGAAGTATCTTGGAATTCATCAACAAGCAAATGGTCTATTTTGGAATCAATGCGGAATGCCACTTCACTTACATCATTAAATACTAGCGATTCGCTTAAGTAATGGGTGATGTCTTCAAATTTATAGACCCCTTCAGCATGCTTTACTGATGACCATGCATCGTGGAACAACATCATGAGTTCAACAACGCCTTTGTTTTTATCCAACAACAAGTTTAGTATTTTGGCGGCTGCGTGATCGTACAGCGGTTGGAAATGCTCAATAATATCATCGCTTATGGGCTTGCCAGCAAAAACATGCGTGCCGTCTAGCATGCACTTTGGAAGACCGGTATCTATCCAACTTTTCCAATCTCCTTCACGTGCTTTTTCTACAGACGCTTTGTATTTTTTAGAATATTTTTCCGAGTTATTGCCATGCTCTTCTAGCACTGCAATTGCTTTTACTACCTCTTCTCGTGACAACGCTTTTTGTTTTCCTGCACGTAACCAGACTTCTTCGCCCGCTTGGCGAATCAAATCATATGCGTACCCATAGATGGAGCGTATTGTGCTGCCAACTGGAACAACAGAAGAACCAGTTGCCAATTGTAATGCTGTTGCTATTTTCTCTGGTTGTTTTCCAGAAAGCATTTTCGCAATCGAAAGAGTGAAAATTTTATGCTCACGTAGTTCATCAAGAATTGTCCAAGAAGTTGGAAAGCCAAGTTCATCCCCAAACAACTTTGCTGTTTTCACAAAAAAACTATCAATCGTTCCTATTTGAAGTCTATGCAAATCTGCAATAATCATACGCAACAGGTCCACGCATGCTTCTCTTGTTTTTTCTAGTTCTGGAACACCTTCAAACAAAACTTCGCGAGCGCTTTCGTCATCAATTGCTAAAGCAACTGATTGGATAATACGATCTCGAATCTCCCCGGCAGCTTTCACGCTAAAGGTAGTTGCAAGAATACTTGCAGGGTCTGCTCCCTGAACAATAAGTCGTAAATACCGGTTCGACAATTTGAATGTTTTCCCTGCACCGGCTAAAGCTTCAACGACTTCAAATCGATTAAAAGCACTCATGGTGTATCTCCCCCTATATCTTGAACCAAGCCAGCGTCCTGACATATCCATGACAAATCTTCACTATACAGCGGAGCAGGTGAATTGGGGGTTTCTGCAAATAGCATGTCCTGTACACTCTCGATGACAAACTGCATTTGCGAATCCGCAACCTCGAGTTCTTCTTCACTCCAACCTGGTAAATCAAACTTAACAGTTTGCTCTTTGCTTCCAATCAAGACAAATCCAGTTTCTATTCTATTCAAGTCGAGCCCCTCGCTAGCTGCTAGATGACGATAGATGGGCAACTGTAAATCTTTCCATTCGTCTTTGGTGCCATGCACTTTTCGAGCACTAGTTGAGCCCGTCTTGTAATCAAGCAATAATACTGTGCCATCTGTATGCGTATCTATGCGATCAATTTTTCCAACAACGGTAAATGGCTTCTCTTTCGTACCTGCTTCCCACTCGATTTTACGTTCAGTATCAGTTATCGACCAACCTTGACTTGCTCGCTCTGCTTGGAGTTCCGCAAACAAGCCAAGCCTATGTTTCGCCATCTCCGCTTGTACCAAAATAGTATCGAATGGGAATTTGCCGAATAATACCTCGACAGCATCGTCAACAGCTGTCAGTAGGAAGGCTCGAATGGCGACTGGTGAAGTTTCGTTGCGGACACCTTCGTCCTTGCCAAACAGTTCAAGTGCCCCATGTACAAGCGTGCCAAAATGCGAATAATCTAACTCAGAAAGATTGTCACTTTCCCCATCAACACGCAATGCTCGACGCAACCAGAATCGGTATGAGCATGCCAAATAATCTTTGAATGCTGTAACTGAAAGCCTAGTTATTGGGTTTACTTCAATGTCAGCTGGATTTGGAATTGTGACCTTAGGAATAGAAGTAGAGGTTGCAGATTGCAAGCATGCTGGCGGAACGTTTGGCACTTCTGAACCAATATCGATTAGTAACTTGTTTGTTCGTATTGCCAATGCATCATCGCATTCGCAACGCAACATCAAGGGGCTTGGTGCAAGTGATTCTCCTCCTGAACCTTGGCGTGCGATTATCCAATTTATTTGGCCATTCTCACTTCGCTCATGTTGCATTGCTAGAACTGCGTGTGTGTCACGTGCTATTTGACGATCAACAGTGAGCAACCCTAATTCTTTTCGCAATTGGCCCGGTATCAGCGGGTGCCCAATCGCGGCACTACTTACAAGCGAGGAATCCATTCCAACAATACATAGATGTGGAGCATCGTCTAACACAGATTCAAGCCAACCAACTATTTCGACTGCCTTTTCATTTGGATATTCTGGAATACTAGAACTAGACGCGTGAAAAATAATAAAATCAAGCACATCTACCGGCAACATAGCACCAAGTGCTTCTGAAACTTTTGGAGGAAGTGCACTCAACGCATCAATTGCGCTAAAGATATGCTGCAACGCTGCAAGCCGCTTACTCTGCTGATCAAGTTCATCATCGCCATATATATCGAGAATAAAGTCACGAACAAGTTCAGCGCATGAACCAATACTTTGCGCTGGTGCATTCACTAAAACTGAAAGCCAAGGGTACACCCTGCTATGTAAGTCTATAACTGGCCGAACGTCAATATATTCTGATACCCCCTTAGGCACAAACCAAGTTTTCCCAATAAAAGCAGGAATGTGGTTGTTAAAAAACGCATCAAGGTGATGCAACTCGTTACTTGAAACATGAAGTTTTTTCGCAACATGTGGATGCCGTACAAGTGATGCATATGATTCAAAGGATTTAGTCTTCAAAAATGCACGCACTGCATCAATAAGTTTACACTCGGGTGCATTGGCTGCAGATGATCCACCTGCGAAACGTGTTTCAATTCCATGCCCCTCCATTTGCATACGTATATACCCAATTGCATCTTCGCTGGTAACTGCAACAGTCATTTCATCGACAGCACATTCCCCAGTACATAGTTGCAATACTTTCATTGCTTGATCAGATGGAGAGCCTGCAGCATGAACGGATGACTCGGGAATATCAATATGTTCGTGCTTCCAAGCTTCGAATACTACACAACCGATGTCATCAAAATGGGATGCAAAAGAAAGTGGCGCGCGAATAACCGCGCTTATTTTACTTCCTGCGTTTGCACAATGGTCAAGTGCTTGCCGCACAATTCCGTGCAAGTCAGTAGTTGATAACAATACGATTTGCTTTGGCACTTGTTGCTGACTTGATAAAAACATTTTCCATGCTTGTTCGTGTGTCTGAATAGAATCCAGATTTACCAAACTTTCCACAGCAGATTGAATGTTGTTGATAGCTTCAAACCTTAGTGCAGTTTTAGAAGTAAGAAGAGTTTGTGCACTACTAGGCCATGTTGATAAATCGGTGCCGTGCCCGCCTGACAAACACTCTGTGGTGATGGCTTGCACTTCTTTCGCAGTAGACAGCCAAAATGAAAATGGCTGTTTTGCGTTTTGTAATTTACCAAGCAACGGTTGCAAATCTGGGAGAGGACTTAAACG
>JABJDN010000148.1 GCA_018665385.1 Phycisphaerae bacterium
AACCATTTCAAGTTCACTCAAAAGATGGCTGTTGAGAAATACTGCTCTGCCTTCTTGGCGTAGTTCTGCAAGCAAGTCACGAATTTCCCTGCGACCAACTGGGTCAACCCCGTCTGTAGGTTCATCTAAGATGAGTAATTTAGGATCGCACATCAGTGCTTGAGCGATACCGAGGCGTTGCAGCATGCCTTTGGAATACGTTCCTATTTTTTTATTCTCCCAGCCATGTAAGCCCAAGCGAGTTAAAAGCGAGGATGCTCTTTTAGTGCGAGTTGCGCGAGCAACTTTTGACATGGCAGCGTAATGGTGTAAGACTTGATTGCCCGTTAAATAATAGGGGAATCTGTGGTGTTCTGGAAGGTATCCAACATCTCTCAGTGTCACACTATCTCCGATGAGTTTACCCAGCATGGTTCCAGAGATGTTTGATGCATGGATAACGGTCATCAGAATCTTTACAAGAGTTGATTTACCGGCTCCGTTTGGGCCAAGAAGCCCGAATATTTCGCCTTCCATCACATCAAGGGATACACCACGAAGTGCGTGCACTTTGCCCCGATATGTTTTATGGACGTCTTGTACTTGTATCGCTTCCATGCACAGAGTGTACCATCCCACTATGACGCACACATGTCTTCAATCTTTTTTAATACACTTGGAACAACAAGGCGAGCTTCGCAGAATTTCTGAGCAAATTTCACCAATTCTTGAAGTGACCCGACTTACTGAAGCAGAGTCTGCTGCGCCAAGCCCAACACCAAGCAGCACTGCTTCATCTTTCGATCCAGGCAGGGAACAAGTTGGAGGGCAGGCCCTACTTATCGAGAACATTGAAGGGTGCGATTTTCCATTGGCAATTAATATTTTTGGTTCGTATTACCGAATGGAGCAAGCACTCGGCGGGAAAGGCTTTGACGAGATTGCAGCAAAAATTTCCGAGTTAACAAATGCAGCACCTCCATCCGGAATAGCAGAGTTAATACGAATGGCAAAACAATTTTCACCTCTTCTTAAATTGAAGCCGAAACGAATCAAACGTGGTGCGCCTTGCCAAGAGGTCGTGCAGTTAACTGCCAACGATGAAGTAGATGTCACAAGATTGCCCATTATTAAATGTTGGCCATACGATGGCGACCCAAGAAAAGTTGGGTATGATCTTTCTCCTGAAGATTCTGGCACAGCGAAGGGTGACGGTAGGTTTATAACATTTGCGGGCATGCACACTATTCACGCAGACGACCGCAACAAAGCAAAACCAAAATCGCACAACATTGGAATGTATAGGGCGCAATTGATAGACGAGACTCATCTTGCTATGCATTGGCACATTCACCACGATGGCGCGGCACATTGGCGATCTTGGAAAGCGATTGGGGAACCTATGCCGATTGCGATTTGTTTCGGTGGCGAAACTGTATTGCCATACGCGGCAACGTGCCCATTGCCTCCCGGTATGAGCGAACTGCTTATGGCGGGCTACTTACATGGAAAAGGTATTGAGCTTGTTCAAGCGAAAACAGTTCCACTGTGGGTTCCATCAAACAGCGAAATTGTAATTGAAGGGTTTGTAAATACTGACTGTGGCACATGTGGTTGGGAACCCGGAGATGAGCCACTTGGGGAAGGTGCTGTATTCGAAGGACCGTTTGGCGATCATACAGGGTTCTATTCAATGCCAGATAGGTATCCTCTCGTAGACGTGACAGCGATTACGCATCGAAAGAATGCTGTCTATCCAACGACAGTTGTCGGGCCACCTCCGCAAGAAGATTATTACTTGGGTAAAGCTACCGAGCGTATTATGCTTCCGCTGCTTAAAGTGTTGATGCCTGATATTTTAGATTACCACTTGCCTAAATTTGGAACATTTCACAATTGCGTGTTTGTTAAAATCAAAGCGGAATATGCAGAACATGCAAGAAAAGTCATGCATGGTATTTGGGGCGCTGGCCAACTTGCTTGGACCAAAATGATTGTTGTAGTTGGCGAACATGTCGACGTACACAATGAGCGAGAAGTTTTCGAAGTAGTGAGCGGTATCGACATTCACAACGACATAGAAGTTGTTCGTGGGCCGTTAGATATTCTCGACCATGCCGCACCTTCGATTGGTGCTGGCGGTAAAATCGGTATCGATGCTACTGGTTCAACACCAAACAGTCATGCAGTCCAGATCATTACTGTGAAAAAAGAACGCGGTGGAGACGGTGCAACAGCTCTGAAAGATGCGAATGAACAGCATCCGGAAGCAACTATGATATTTGCAGTCGACGACGGCATAGATTCTGCGGCGTTAGGAAAAGTGTTCTTTAATTTCGCTGCGTGCTTCGACCCATCGCGTGATATGCACTACTTTGATTCGTGCATAGGTTTTGATGGCACGACAAAACAAGGTGGCGATGAGCGAAATGGTAAAGCAGTGAGAGCGTGGCCGCCCGCGTTACTCTTGCACGATTGCGATTGAGTTTGGTTTTAAAAACAAGTAGTACAACTGGCCCTCTGCGTATTGTCCACCAGCTTTTATTCCTGCTGTCGGACCAACTCCCATAAATAAGTCTGCGCGGCCAGGGGCCCGAATAGCTCCGCCTGTATCTTGGTCGGTCATGAATTGAGTGAATGTTTGCTTTTCGCCAGTCAATGAGCGAACTGTTGTATCAACAAGTACAACACCCCCGCGAGGGAATATTTTTTTGTCCGTAGCGATTGAACGCTCGGCTGTTACAGGAACGCCCAGTGAACCTGCTGGCCAATTGCCGCCGTTGTATTCTCTAAAGAAGACATACGAAGCGTTGTTCGCGATAAGGTCGTTCACTTGTTCTGGATTCTTATCGTACAGCCGGCGAATCGCTCGAAGACTGAGTTTGTCTTCGGGAATCAATCCGGCATCTAAGACGGAGTGCCCTAAGCCAGTGTATGGTTGGTCAGTTTTGCCTGCATATCCGATGTACATCAGTTCGCCATCGTCCATGCGCAGACGTGCTGAGCCGTTGACTTGAATTGTGTATGCATCAAGATCGTCTCGGACGTATACCAACTCTGTGCCCTCAAGTTCGCCAGATGCTTCAAGTTCTCTTCGTGCTGGCCAAGGCTCAATACTTCCATTTGTACACTGCCGACCGAGGGGTGTGCCGGAAGCTGGGTCTGTTACTAAATCTTCGGGGCGTTCGTACAGTGCTGCTCGGAACGCGTTGCTTGGTATTCGTGAAGCGTGAAAATCTGGGGAGTAATACCCAGTAAACAGAACCGTCCCATCGCCATCACAACCGACGGAACGGTAGACGTTAAACCGTTCTTCAATTGTTTCAAGAAACTCTTCTTTTGAATCAGATGTACTGAGGACTTCGCGAAGTACGATGACTGAATGCTTCGCTTGCTCATGCGACACACCTTCAATGGGGAACCATTGTTTGCTTGAAGGGGCGTCAAACCAAGCGATGCTGTTATCAAGTGAATCTCGCAAAAACAGATCTCTTGAATCCCAAGCGCAGCCAATATCTGGCCATGTATCTACTGAAATTTGCTCTAGCGCATGCTGCCCAGGAGTTAACGGTTTTGTATAGTCGGGCCGATTTGTTTGTTCTGAAGTAACAGCCTGCTTGCTCTGGCAAGCAGTTAGACCAATAAAAAGAGTCAAAACGGCGATGGTGAGAGTTTTCATGTAGGTATACATCGGTCAGTCAGCGGGTATTTATGGCGAATAGGGGATAGAATTATGAGCATTGCTACGATAGAATGACAGCACTGCGGTTTGCAGTCAAGGAAAAGACACATGACAAGTACAATTTTTGAGTCACATTTATCACTTCAACACCTCGCTTTGATCGGTCCATTTGGATGGATGGAAGTTACAGCGCTGCTTATTATTGGCGTGCTTATCTTTGGCAAGCGATTGCCTGAAGTCGGTAGAAATTTCGGAAAGTCCATTGTGGAATTCAAAAAGGGCATCAAAGGCATTGGTGATGACATCGATTCTGACAAGAATGCAAAATCAGGTACAGAATCACTTGATCAAAAATCAACTTCTGATTTGCCGCCTGCAAAAGTGAAGCCAAATCCAGTAAAAGAAGCAGAAGAAGTCGACGAAAACCTCGACGCATAGCATAAACGTATTGATTATAGATGCGCGGGCTGTTTTCTTACTGTTACGTGACAGGCGCTTTGTCTAAGTGGACATACAGACGTCGCCAGGGGATATCCCCGATAATACGCCATTTGTGCCCTTTGCCTTCAAGGTCATTTGCTAGAAAAACATCACCGGGCTCAACAATGAGCACATCTCCACGGCCGAAGGTAAATTCGACTGTCCCTGTCAGTGTGACTACGTATTGTTTTCGAGGTGCTGGGTGCCAGTCGTATACGCCACCAGGTTCGGTCTCTGCAAGGCGAACACTGTGGCACTCGATATTTTCGCTGACAAATGTGCCGTTGCCGTGCTCCTTCACACCAATCCGGTGTAAGTCGACCTTTGAAATTTTATTGTCGCAGGTACAAAAATGTGGAAATTCTAAGTTCATAGCGTGCTCCTTAGTCTGTTACTCTAACAGACATGGAACAACGCGCATACGAAGTTTTGATTATTGGTGGCGGTATTAGTGGAGCAACTTTGTTGTACGACTTAGCATTGCATAGCGATGTTGAAAGCGTATGCTTGATAGAAAAATACGATCATCTCGACCCGCTAAATTCAAATGCTCATAGCAATAGCCAAACGTTGCATTGTGGAGATATTGAAACGAATTACAATCGAGAAAAAGCGGACCATGTTCGTCATGGTGCTGACATGATGTTGCAATTTGTTGACCATGGATCTGGAGATCCATCGCTCAAACGAAATTATGGGAAAATGTTACTTGGTGTTGGCGAAGAAGAAGTTGCCAGTGTGCAAAAGCGGTTTGCTTCTATATCCGATCTGTACCCTTCGCTGATTGAAGTAGACGCGGATGCAATTGCTGACATTGAACCTAATGTAGCGATTGTAGACGGCAAGCAGCGCGCGGAACCAATTTTTGGTCTGTATAACCCAGAAGGGTATGCAATAGATTATGGGAGGGTGACTGAAAACTGCGTTGCGCAAGCGCAAGGCGTAGAGGATAAAACGATTGATATTTGTTTATCGACTGAGGCTAAGAAAATTACACGTACCGATGATGGCTTTGAAGTTTCAGTGAACAACGGTGACACTATTCATTGCAAGTTCCTTGTTGTTTCTGCGGGTACATACAGTTTGCATTTAGCGCAAACTATGGGGAAAGGAAAGCACTTTTCGGTATTACCCATCTCTGGTAGCTTTTACTTTGCGCCTGAAGTATTGAATGGAAAAGTGTATACCGTTCAAAATCCAAAACTACCTTTTGCGGCAGTCCATGGTGATCCTGACATGACTAAAGCTGGAGTGACTCGATTTGGACCAACTGCATTGATGTTACCCGTCCTTGAACGGTTTAACTCGAAGACTGCTCTTGGTTTTATGGAATCATTCCATTTTTCTACTGGGACAGCAAAGACTCTTTTCCACTTGATGAAAGATAAGGATATTAGAGAGTTCATTTACAAAAACATTGGGTATGAAATACCCGTGCATGGCAAAAAATCGTTTTTAAAAGAAGTGCTAAAAATTGTTCCATCGATGAAACTTGATGACTTAGATTTTGCAGATCACACAACAGGAGTAAGGCCACAATTGATTGATGAAAAGAACGCCGAGCTCTTAATGGGAGCCGCGAAATTTAGCGATGGAGATGGTGTTATTTTTAACATGACACCATCGCCAGGTGCTACGAGCGCATTTGCGAATGCTGCGGAAGATTTAGTAACAGTGACAAAATATCTTGGACGAACGATACATCAAGAATCGTACAAGGATGTGTTTCAAGTCAATGCCACGTAAATTACTTCGAGGCTAGATCTGCGAGGTGGCCTGAAATTTGCCAGAGCGATGTAGCCATACATGTAAGGATGAGAATGTGAAGAAGTGCATAGATGCACTTTCCTGTAGTTTTCTTGCAACACGATGATTTTGGTTCTGAACAGCAATTTGATTCTTGTGACATAAGATTGTTTCCTTCTTGCCTTCTTTCGGCAGTTGAATTCAAATTCGATGACCCCTTCACTATATTTTGTGTAGAAATGGTGCAAACAGTCTTGTTACTGCACAATTGCAAGTAAAACTCTGTACTTGCATGTTCGATGAAATATCGGAGCGTAGATTACTAATAAGGAAGAGTATGAAAAAGTACGCTTTTTATGCTGTGTTCTTGGGATTGTTAGTGCTGCTTATAAGTTGGAGTGCGCAAGGGTGCATAGAACTTATCCAATCAGGATTTGCACAAAGTATGTTCCTCGGGTGGTGCGTAGTACTTGGTTTTACTTCAGTCGTAACAGGAATCTTGTATCTTCTGTCAATTGAGTGCAGAGGATATGTAGCGGTTCGCAGGGTAGATGCCCTCGCTGCTTCCTTGCAGGATAACGATTTGCGACTATCTAGAAAATACACAGTGAAATGGCTTGCAACACTGTCGCAAACTGAACGAATTGCAATGGTGGAACAAGCCACCTCTGTACATGAAATCCGTACTATTCTGTTGCCGATTGTCGACATGATCGACACAAAAATTGATGCAGTAATAGCAAAAGAATCGTTGCTTACTGGAGCAGTAGTTGGAATTTCGCCGTGGCCAATGATTGACGGCGCTGTAGTCGCTTGGAGGCAACTTCGATTGATGCGTTCTATTGCAATCGCATATGGTGCTCGGCCTGGAACGATTGGAACAATACGATTGCTGAAAAAAGTTGTATTCTCAGTCGCCTTTGCAGATGCTTCAGAACACGTAATGCAATGGATTTCAGCAAAAATCCCGTCTATGGGCGGGTTTATACCATCAGCAGGGCAGGCAGTGGCAGCTGCAGTGCTTACAGCGAGGCTCGGAAAAACTTGTAAATCAGCTTGCAGGCCACTAAAAATTGGAAAGGGCAAGTCGCCGTCTACGTTTTCAAAAATGAAGCGTTTTTGTAAACAATCCTTGCGGCAGTATCGAAAGCATGAGTGTACCCCTCCAACCAGTGGAAGGGCCACCACTCGAAGCGCTGACTCTTGAAGTACATACCCCACCTGTGATTTTAGGAAGGCG
>JABJDN010000078.1 GCA_018665385.1 Phycisphaerae bacterium
CCCAAGGTACGCCGTGTTGTTCTGGCAAAGTGAATTGCAATGAATCAATCTCGGCCTGAATTGAAAAGCCTACCTCTGATTCCCATGAAACATCTAACGCATCAAATCCCCCTTGTAGGTTTACTTCATTGCTCCAAGTCTTCGCGGTCCTAGGAAGTAACCCCAATACTTCATCGGTTAACTGCACGTCTTTAAACAGAGCATGGAAGGACATTGGTTCGGGGCGAAATTCTAAGACGCACGTGAGCTGCTTACTCTCATCTGAAACTTGTACAGAAATCATATCTTCGTTTTGTACAAAGCCAGCTAATGCGAATTGTTTCGTGTAATCAAGTACCCATGTACTCTCTTGCATGTATCCACTCTCAATAACAAGTTCGTCTACAGTAATAGGTGGAAACGATTGGCTGAAACTTGAATCACTTTCCGTTTGTTGGTCAAGTAACTCATCGTAATGAACCAAGTGATTAAAGTTAAACTCCCCAGCATTTTCCGCGGATTCAGCAAGACGCAAGCGAACAGACTTCACCTCAACACCTAACAGTACCGGTTTAAAAAAGAGAAACGAAGTGCTAAATGCAATTTCGACTTCTTCAGCTGAAACAATATCAGAGGCAGGACCTTCAATTCCAGTTGCAACCATCGTGACTTCATCGATAGTAATAACGCCCCCCCAATGCAACGTTGCCCCGCTTACTTGCACTTTTGTGTTCAAGTGGCTTTCAAATGCAGACGTCAAGATTGGGGTTAACACGAAAGAACGTGTGGCAACAAATACAAGAAGGAATGGCAACAGAACAACCGCAACATATATGTGTGTTCGCTTTCTCTGCCAAAAAGAATTAGAGGGGGTGCCCATAGGCACCATACTACCAGAGGGACCCCGTTATGCCTTCGCAAACGCTGTTTGGGCTAATTCAATCGCTCTACCGAGCGCAGCGGTTTTGTTGATCGTTTCTTTCCACTCTAGGGCGGCTACTGAATCGGTCACAACTCCTGCTCCAGCCTGTATATCTATTCTCCAACCCTCGCCCGTTTTCAACGCGGTTGGAATGACCATTGTTCGTAGCGCGATAGCGATATCCATCCCACCCTCAAAACCAACCATGCCAATACCGCCAGCATAGGGGCCTCTTTTTGTTGGCTCTAGTTCGTCAATGATTTGCATAGCTCTAATTTTTGGAGCACCACTTACAGTTCCAACTGGCAGAGTTGCATTCAGAGCATCCCAGCAATCTTTGCCCTCTGCAAGTTTTCCAGTTAGTGTCGAACTTAAATGCATAACATGGCTGTACCGCTCTATATCCATAATGCTTTCGATTGCAACTGAACCAAGTTCACAGACTGTGCCTAAATCATTGCGTCCCAAGTCAACAAGCATGACATGTTCCGATTTTTCTTTTTCGTCCGAGAGTAACTCTGCTTCCAATTCTGCATCTTTTTCTACTGAGTCGCCCCGCTTCCGCGTACCAGCAAGCGGCCTATTCGTAACAACATCGTCGCGAACTCGGCATAAAATTTCAGGACTTGAAGCAGCAAGAATACACCCTTCAGCTTGCAGATAAATCATGTATGGACTTGGGTTCACCACACGCAGCGCGCGATACACTTCGAACGGATCAACAGTAGATCGGTGCTCAAAGCGTTGCGATAACACAATTTGAAATGCATCCCCAGCATCTATATAGGTTTTACACGCTTGAACTGCTTGCAAGAATTCTTCCTTCTCCATATTTGAATTCTCTGGCAAAGGAGGAGGTGAAGACAAATCAATATCAATTGTTCCAACTGGAATGTTTTTAGTTTCGGCCTGCAGTTTTGCGACTGTTGTATCTAATGCGGCGTTTCCTTTATCCCATGCTTCTGCAATAGAATTAGAGTCGTCGAGTAACGTGTTATGAATCACATGCGCAATTTTTGCAACATGGTCAAAAACCACAATCGTTTTGTATAACGCAAAGTGTAAATCCGGCAAGTTTCTATCGTCTACAGGAGCGCTCACAAATGGCAATTTTTCGTTCTCTGCATAGCGAGCTGTGTCGTACCCAGCATACCCAACCCAACCACCAATAAAACTTGGCAATGGCAAGTCTCCGATGCATACAGGCGCAGAGACATTCCAACTTGAAGAAAGTTCACGAGCAAGTCCAAGAGGGTTTTCAGCGATTCGAAGTTCTTCTGTACCGTTGGCAAAGTTCCTGAGCGTTACA
>JABJDN010000079.1 GCA_018665385.1 Phycisphaerae bacterium
GAGGTGCCAGATGGACTTGTAGAGCCCGAAAAAATATATGGCTCAAACCCGAGCAATGCCTTCGGCACGGTTATTGGTTGCATAATTTGCATTCTGAGTATTATTGGGTGTTTTCGATTGACGCAAAGCGTAGTTCCCTCAAACATAAAAACTATTAGCTGGTTCGCAATTGGAGTGTTAGCACTGGCGTTTTGTATTCTGTTTTTTAGTTTTCCCGTGTTCCAAAAGAACAAAACTATTCCGGACTTTCTCCGCTTACTCGGCAGGGGTCAACTCTTTAAAAAATCATTTATAGCAGGTCCTGGCTGGGTGAAGTACGGCAAAATACTGTGGCAAGGGAACACCGACATTCTTCTAATACGTAGAGCTGCTTTTCGTAGCTCAAGAGCAGAAATTGAGTGCTTGCTTGTCAGCAAATTTGCGCGACAAAGAATACGGTTTAGCGGTGTTGATGACGTAGATTTTCAAACATTTTTGGGCTTCTGGAATGTAGACGAAGTGCGGCTTGAATTTGTCGATTCCAACATAGCGTAGGACAAGCCAATGCTTTATTGGCAGGCTATGTGCCTGTATTCATGCTCCATGTTCCTTACTGATACGAAATAGGTCCTCTCCTGTGCTTACTTACCTATAATCATATGCAATGGAGGCTTTATGTCATTATTTGTTTCTGTAGTAGCGTTGGCACTTTGTACTGGCGACCGTCTTGAACTTGCATTGGATCACGCTGGAGATAACCGTTCCGAGCTACAAGTTGTTCTAGATCACTACGAAGTTTCAGGTGATTCGCAAAAGTATGAAGCCGCCTGTTTTTTGATTGAAAATATGGCTGGGCATAATTACGCAGAGTTAGTATTTTTTGACCTCGACGATAATAGAGTGGAATTCGACTCTCTTTCGTATGCGAATTACGATGAAGCAAGTGCAGCAATGAGTGCACTTGAAAAGGAAAGTGGCGAAGTACATTATGGTCGGGGCGAAACAGTACACGATACGCAAACAATTACAAGCGAATATTTAATAAACAATATTGATTTGGCGTTTCAAAGTTGGCAAAATAATCCATGGTCTATTGAAGTCTCATTCGAAGATTTTTGCGAATATATTCTTCCGTATAGAGGAAGTAATGAACCTGTTGAATTTTGGAGAGGCGAATTGATGGAAAAATTTTCAAATCTCGCTGAAGAGATGGAAAACCCATTGGACCCAAAAGAAGCAGGGCGGTTACTTGAGAGAAAAGCGAATCAAATGGTTGGCTTTGACCCAATTTTTTACTTGCACCCAACTGACCAAGGGTTTACTGAAATGAAAGCTCGTGGTTTGGGTCGCTGCGAAGACATTACAAACATGCAAATTTATGCAAGACGAGCGGGCGGCGTTGCAGTTGCTAGCGATTACACACCACACTGGGCGAAGTCTGGAAATAACCACGCGTGGAGTGTGGTGATTGGAGCAGACGGGAAAGGGTATTCGCCTATTTCTGGTGTTGCAGCGAAAGTATATAGAAAAACCTTCTCAGAGCAACTTAGTTCACTTGGTTCGATGTTAGAAGAAGGTGAATCTGCACCTAGATGGTTGAAGGGTAAATACTACGAAGACGTTACCGATAGTTATGTCGACACAAGCGATGTTGGAATCTGGTTACCCGAAATTCCAACTGGAACGAAGTATGCCTACTTGAGCGTGTTTAACTCCGGGCATTGGCGTCCTATTCAATGGTCGTCTGTGCAAACAAATTCTGCTACTTTTGTTGGCATGGGCCAAGACATTGTGTACTTGCCAATGTTTCATATTGATGGCGAAAACATTCCTGCAGGTGAACCGTTTATCTTGCAGAAAGACGGTAGTACTCGGACGCTTCTTGGCGGTGGAGAAGAGGTTGCTATTGAAACAAATGAAACGACAGAGCGGAGAGTTGCGTATGAAGACTGGACAGATGAATCTGTTACTGTTCCATTGAAAAACGATACTGTGTATGAGTTGTTTGTATGGAACAACGATGCATGGGAATCACTCATAAAAGTAATCGGTGGTACAAAAGTAACTACATTCGACTCGCTTCATCAAGGTATGTTGTATTGGCTAGTTGATAGTAATGGAGACCGCGAAGAACGACCATTTACAATTGAGAATGGCAGTATCGTCCGATGGTAAACTTGTTAGATGCGTGCGATTTGACGAAACTCTTGCATGCGAGTTTCAAGCGCTTCTCTTGATGTCGCAACTAAACCATCTAAACCAAATGAACCAAGAGTGAAACTTGCAGTTACCGTTCCCCAAGCAATTCCTGTTTGCATTGTTGAAAAATCCATAGTTCCTTTGGCGGCAACATATCCCATGAATCCGCCTGCAAAACTATCTCCAGCTCCTGTAGGGTCAACAACTTGTTCTTCTTCTAACGGAAACGCCGGCAAAGCAGCAATGCCATCTGCGTGAACAAGCACAGCGCCATGTTCGCCTTTTTTAACAATGACAAAGCTTGGCCCCATTTCAATAATGGCTCGAGCTGCAGTGATTGGATTAGTTATATCAGTAAGTTGCGTTGCTTCTGAATCATTAATAATAAGACCATCTATTTCTTTAAAGAGTGCAAGCAACTCATCGCGAGCAATATTAATCCATAAATCCATT
Organism: Phycisphaerae bacterium; assembly: GCA_018665385.1. Taxonomy (GTDB): domain Bacteria; phylum Planctomycetota; class Phycisphaerae; order Phycisphaerales; family SM1A02. Next base: position 2,632 of record JABJDN010000079.1, read on the forward strand.
GTGTCCGCAACAGCAAGTTTTCTGTTTGGGAACTTGTTGAGTAAATCCAACTGAACACTAGGGTGGGAGTTTGCTAGAAAAATAAGACGGCTATCTGCGTAGGAAGCTGGAACTTCAGGTGGCGCTTCTTCAAGAACACCAAGTTCAGTAAACAACGTTTCGCGTTGGTTCATGTTGTCGAAGTAACGCCCGCCCCAAGCAAATGTTTTTGATTCGCTTCTTCGTTCAAGCCCTTCAAGGCAAAGCCCATCGATAGACTCTAGTAAATGTGCATGACCCTCGGGCCAGTCGCCACCAACAGCACCAACTATCCGAATGGGGCTATGGTGAAACGCTGCAGCTGCAGCAAAATACGCGCATGAGCCGCCAGACACTTCTTCTGCGTTTGCAGTTGGTGTGTGGACAGTATCTATTCCGATTGTTCCAGTTACTAATAATGGCATAAGGCTTGGAATTATAGTGCTGTTCGAAGGTTGCCACCTGCTTCGTCTAGAATCTCTTTTGCAGATTCGGCTTCGATGCCATATTTATGCATCACTATGGCAACTTTTGCAGAGCCGTTTGAAGAAGTTAACAATGCTGCTGAAGC
>JABJDN010000131.1 GCA_018665385.1 Phycisphaerae bacterium
AATGAACATTAATATGGAAGATGGTCCTGATCAGGGCGATTTCACGATGATGACCATTGGGCCATACGATTATTGGGCAATCGAATACGGGTACACAACAGACAACGACTCACTCCCAAGCATTTTATCAAGAGTGAATGAGCCACAATTAGCATATTCGACAGACGAAGACACCTTTGACAATGACCCTTCGTCGCGTCGATTTGATTGGGGCAAAAACCCACTTGATTACGCAGATTCCCAAATACGATTAGCGAAACAACTTCGCGCAACAATTCTTGACCGCATGGTTAAAGATGGCCAAAGTTGGGCGCGTGCACGAAGTGGGTATGAGATGTTATTGAACAGGCAGTTTGGTTCAGTCAGTACTGCTGCGGATTGGATTGGCGGCACATTGCATAACCGTGCTCGCAAAGGCGATCCAGGTGACCGAAACCCAATTGAAGAAATTGACCCAGCGATACAACGCAGAGCGTTGCAAATGGTTCTTGAAAATGCTATGCGTGATGATGCATGGGGTTTGAATAGTGATTTGCTGCATAAAATGACAGTTGAAAAGAACTGGGATGCGGGCGGAATGGCAGCCATAATGACGAATCCTTCGTTCCCTATTCACCAACGCATTGGTGGCATGCAAGCGTCAGCCATTTCTATGTTGTTGAATCCAAGTAAACTCGGTAATGTGTACGATGGCGAGTTACGAAATGACAGCGAGATTGATGTCCTTACAGTTGCTGAAATTATTCAAGCTGTAACAGATGAGGTATGGAGCGAACTTGGTGATTTGCCAAGTAGTTCAACAATTCGCAAACCTGCAATTTCTAGTCTTCGCCGTAACCTTCAAAGCGAACATCTGGCTCGACTTGTCGAATTAAGTTTAGAAGAAGATGCGGCTTCACCTGCTGGAAGAACAATTCAAAGTTTGGTGCGATTGCAACTGCAAGAAATTCTTGCAGAGTTGCAAGATGCACAAGCGAATGATGCGTATACTCGCGCGCATATCATGGACGCGAAAATTAAAATACAGAAAGCCCTCAACGCACAATTCACCATTGGTGGCAGTGCTGCTGGTGGGGGTGGTATTGATTTCTCCTCAATGTTTGGTAAATAACTCGTTCATCAGGGAAGAGTTTTCATATAAGGGGTGGCTGTCGGAAGACGGCCGCCCTTTTTTACATTCAATTTGAGAACTGCTCTTTTTACATCTAAAAAGAGGATTAATTAGTTTTATTAGCCACACCCTCTGCTATCCTACGATTCGTGACACATGCAACAACAGCAATTCAACGGCTATGGTTCGAGCCAGTAGCTGGTCCTGACGTTGAAGGGTTTTGGTTAGAACCAGGTGACGTACTCACGTATGGTCGTGGTTCTCAATGCGAGGTCAAACTTCTTGAAGCAACAATTTCGCGGCAGCATGGAAGGATTACTTCAAGTGAAAATGGCTGTTTCATCGTTGACCTTGGTAGTCGACTTGGAACATACATTAACGATATACAGTGCGTAAAAGACGCGAATTCACCAGTTACCGCTGGAGACATAATCCGTATTGGCATGTGGATATTCAGAACAAGCGTTCGAGAAGGCGCCCCAGTTGCTATGCAGACCCTAGACGACAGTGTTGAAGTTGAAGCACGTGTTCAGCGTATGTCGCGTTCTGATTTGGGAGCGCTCGCACAGCACCGCCTTAGTTTGCTGATAGATTGTTCTGCTGAAATTAATAAAGCGACTGATTTGAAAGAGCTTGGTTCGATGGTTGTTCAATCAGCAATCGAAGGTACTGGGTTCCAAAGGGCGGCACTTCTTATGCCAGCAGATGCTGAAGGTGAAATTGAAGTTATAGGTTTCTTGGATGGTAAATCTAGAGATGCGTCTGGAACAGCGTTCAGCCGTTCACTTCTGGATGCCGCATCACGTGGTGATGTTGCTTGCTTGCTTTCAGGGCAGACAGCAGGTTTCGGCGACAGTATTGCAGACTTGAGTATTCATTCTGCAATTTGCAGTGCTGTGATGGTGGATGAGGAGTTAGTCGCGTACCTGTATTTGGATGCGCGAGAACAAGAAAGACAAATTCAACCAGACGCCGCTGGGTTCTGCCAAGGCTTATGCCGAATGGCGGGTCTTGCATTTGCAAACTTAAACCGGTTGGAAATGCAAATTAACCAAGCGAAACTCGAGTTAGACTTGAATGCAGCAAGCGAAGCGCAAGAAATGCTTATTCCAAAAGATGTTGGTGCTGGGCAAGTGTTTGGTTGGGGAAGAGTGTTTAAGCCTGGGCGCGAAGCGTCGGGCGATTTACTTGACATTATTCCACTTTCTGAAAATAGGCTTGCCCTTGTTGTTGGTGATGTTAGTGGCAAAGGTGCTGGTGCTGCGATTCTGATGGCGTCTGCGCAATCTTTCATACATGCAAGAATTACAAGTGGTTGTTCACCTGAAGATACAGTTGCCGCTGTAAACAAATTTGTTGCAATGCGTTCACCGATGAACCGTTTTCTTACATTATGGGTGGGCATTTTTGATGCCCATGCCAAAGAGTTGCAATATGTTGATGCGGGGCACGGGCACTGGGCAATTAGAAGAGCGAACGGAACTTCAGAAGCGCCGCCAACGCCAGACGGTTTTCTTGTGGGTATTGATGCAGATTCTGAATACCGAAATGCTACACTTCTTGTGGAACCTGGTGATCGTATTATTATCTTCAGTGACGGTATTCCAGAACAACAGACGGCCTCTGGCGAACAATACGGTGTTGACAGAGTGTACGAGTTAGTCGCAGCGTCGCCTACTGCGGAAGAAGATGTCAAGCGATTACTTGGTATGGTTATTCGTTGGGCAGGAAGTAGTGAATTAGACGACGATACGACGATTGTTTCACTTGGTTTAACCTGACCCCTAAAATAATAGTGACAGTCACTTTTTGATACAATTAACATTGTATGAACAAATTACAACAGTTTTACGGAACAGCAGTGGGCAAAAAATTTGTCGTTGCCATTACTGGCATAATGATGGCAGGGTTTCTGGTCATGCATATGATTGGAAATTTAAAGGCATTCGCAGGACAAGAAAAACTTGACCATTACGCAGCCTACCTACGAGAAATTGGACAAGACCTATTCGGGCATGCAACAGTTCTTTGGATTGCGCGTGTTGTCTTGATAGGCGCTGTTGTTGCACACATCGTAACAATAGTTTTACTTACAAAACAAAATCGAAAAGCCCGACCAGTTAAATACCATGTCAAGAAAACATTTGCGGCGACATTTGCCGCTCGAATGATGGCAGTTTCTGGAGTGTTGTTACTAGCGTTTATAATTGTGCATCTTGCTCAATTTACATTTGGAATGTGGTTACCAACGGTGTATGAAGAAGGGCATGTGTACGACAATATTTCTAAAGCATTTGGCGTTGCATGGTTAGCTTGTTTTTATATCTTTATGATGTTTATTGTGTGCATGCACTTATGCCACGGATTTTGGAGCTTCTTCCAAACAATGGGTATTGACAATCCAGATCGAAACAAAGCATTGCGAGCACTTGCTGTTGCGGTGTCTGTGATATTGTTTATCGGTTTTTCGATCGTCCCAATGGCATTTTTGACTGGCATGATTGGAAGTAGATAAGATGGAACTTGATTCAAAAATACCAAACGTACCGATACAAGAAGCATGGCGAACCCATATCGATTCAATTCACTTAGTTGGCCCTAAAAATCGACCGAAGTACGATATTGTCGTTGTGGGTGCTGGATTAGCCGGTGCCTCTGCAGCAGCATCACTTGGCGCAATGGGGTACAACGTAAAGTTGTTTTGTTTTCAAGATTCCCCAAGACGCGCGCACTCAATTGCAGCGCAAGGTGGCATAAATGCTTCTAAGAATTATCGAAACGATGGCGATTCGACTTGGCGTTTGTTTTACGACACACAAAAGGGTGGTGATTTTCGCGGTCGTGAAGCGAACGTGTATCGCTTAGCGGAAACAAGCACACAGATTATTGATCAATGCGTTGCGCAGGGCGTTCCACTTGCTCGAGAATATGGCGGCAACTTAGCAAACCGTTCCTTTGGTGGAGTTTTGGTTGAGCGCACGTTTTATGCTCGCGGTCAAACGGGCCAGCAATTGTTGCTTGGTGCGTATCAAGCATTAGAAGAGCAAGTGGCAAAAGGCAAAGTGAAGCAATATCCACGTACGGAGATGCACGATATCGTCAAAATCGAAGGTAAGTGCCGTGGTATTGTTGTACGCGATTTAAAGACGGGTGAAATCTCAACGCATACAGCAGACGCTGTTGTACTTGCAACAGGCGGGTATGCGAATGTATATAACCGCTCGACCAACGCGGTGAATTGCAACGTGACGGCAGCATGGCGTGCGCATAAGCAGGGTTCAGTGTTTGCAAACCCATGCTTCGTGCAAATTCATCCAACTTGTATTCCAGTTTCTGGCGACCACCAATCGAAGTTAACACTCATGAGTGAATCATTACGAAATGACGGTCGGATTTGGGTGCCTCGAAAAAAAGGCGACGAACGAAGACCGCGTGATATTCCAGAAGATGAACGCTTTTACTATCTTGAAGAGCGGTATCCAAGTTTCGGGAACTTGGTTCCTAGAGATGTCGCATCACGTGCTGCAAAAAAAGTTTGCGATGAAGGCTACGGCTTAGGTGAAACTGGATTTGGAGTATATCTTGACTTTAGAGATGCTATAAAAACACAAGGCAAAGATGCTATTGAAGCAAAGTACGGAAACTTGTTTGATATGTACCGTGATATTACGGATGAGAATCCGTATGAAACTCCATTTCGTATCTATCCTGCCCCGCACTACACTATGGGCGGTCTTTGGGTTGATTACAACTTGATGACAAACATTCCCGGCCTGTATGCTATTGGCGAGGCTAACTTTTCAGACCACGGCGCAAACCGTCTGGGTGCAAGTTCGTTGATGCAATGTTTAGCAGATGGATACTTTATTCTTCCGCAAACAATCGGCGATTACTTGCGTGATATTTACCAGCAAAAAATTGATGAAAATCACCCAGAGTTTGCAAAACATGCTGAAGCAGTTGACGCAAAGATAGATGCACTCATGAGCGTAAATGGTAATCGCACTCCACTTTCATTTCAAAAAGAACTTGGAGATATAATGTGGCAATATTGTGGCATGTCACGCAATGCAGAAGATTTAAAGAAAGCCCTCGATTTGATTCCAAAACTACGAAAAGAGTTTTGGTCAAATGTCAAAGTAGCTGGAACTAAAGATAGTTTTAATCAATCACTGGAACGCGCAGGTCGCGTAGCCGATTTCCTAGAGTTCGGCGAGTTGATGTGTAAAGATGCACTTGAACGAGATGAATCTTGCGGATGCCACTTGCGTGAAGAACATGTGCATGAAGATGGCGAAGCAAAAAGAGATGATGATAAGTTTGCTCATGTTGCTGCTTGGGAATGGCAGGGCGAAGGTGCAGAACACGAGTTGCACAGAGAAAAACTTATCTACGATGCGTTGAAGCCAACTACAAGGAGCTATAAGTAATGAATTTTACACTTAGTATTTGGCGTCAATCGTCTCCAGAGACAAAAGGAAAGATGGTTCAGTACCAGATGACGGACATTTCAGAAGACACGTCCTTGCTTGAAATGCTGGATATGTTAAATGAAGAGTTGACATTGAGTGGCGATGAGCCAGTAGCATTTGACAGTGATTGCCGTGAAGGAATTTGCG
>JABJDN010000063.1 GCA_018665385.1 Phycisphaerae bacterium
AAATTGCAAATCTCATCGAGGGTATAAAAACTCATCCGGATTCACGAAGGCACATAGTCAGCGCTTGGAACGTTGGCGAAGTAGACAAAATGGCGTTGCCGCCTTGCCACTCACTCTTTCAATTTTATGTTGCCGACAACAAACTGTCATGCCAACTGTACCAACGGAGTGCAGATATTTTCCTTGGGGTTCCATACAACATTGCTTCGTATGCACTGCTTACGATGATGGTGGCGCAAGTGACAAATCTGGAACTTGGTGATTTTGTTCACACTCTCGGAGATGCGCATTTGTACGACAACCATTTGGAGCAAGCGAAAGAGCAACTTAGTCGCGACGTTAGGACATTACCAAGAGTAACATTAAATCCTGCCATAACATCTATTTTTGATTTCACGTTCGAAGATATAGAAGTTCTCGATTACAACCCGCACCCACATATTTCTGCGCCGATTGCCGTGTAATCGATGGAACTCATTGTTGCTATTACCAAAAACTTTGTCATCGGAAACGGTGGCGACATGCCATGGCATTTGCCTGCCGATTTGTTGCACTTTAAGAAACTAACAAGTGGAAATACAATCGTCATGGGACGAAAGACGTGGGAGTCGATTGGAAGGTCGTTGCCGAACAGGCTAAACATCGTTGTCACAAGGCAGAAAGATTTTGTTGCAGATGGCGCGACTGTTATTCATAGCTTGGATGAACTGCAAATAGTCGAACCAATTGGAAGAGTCTTTCTCATTGGTGGTGGGGAACTGTACGCGCTTGGATTACAGCAGGCTTCAAAATTACACATTACAAGAATCCACACAACTCTAGTTGGCGACACATATTTCCCGCAAATTGATACTGATTTATGGAAAAGAACTGAGATAGTCAACCGAGTTGCCGACGAGTCGAACGCCTACGATCTTTCGTTTGAAACGTGGTCAAGAGCGTTATAACGCCTTTTCTGTTCTACGCTACTCCATCGTGCCGATAGTAAAAGAGCACCGATGAAACCAACACAACAAATCGCTTCCATGCAATGTTGCCCGTATATCGAAGAAGGATATTCAGCATGTTCTAGCAGATTCACGCTTGGTAGGCTTGACCAAGCGTGTAGTGTTTGTTTCGGTGCGTTCGAATCGTGCTCTATGTATCAAGCGCTTGCGAACAACGCAAACGTCTCAAATTTGGACATGACGATAAATGGCTGCGCAGTCGAACTTCGACCAACAGGTTCGTGAATTTTTTGGATACCTTCGGGTCGAAGCTGGGTTGTCGCCTGCAACCTTAGCTGCGTACCGAAGTGATTTAGATTTGCTTCAGGAATATTTGGTTAGTGAAGGCGTGCAGTGTTGCGGAGCTGTGAAGCCAACACATTTAGCTACGCACGTGCGAAGCCTGCATAAAGAACGTGGTTTGCAATCAACAAGTATTGCAAGGCACTTGTCCACATTTAGAATGCTATTTCGGTTCTTACATGCTTCGCACAAAATTGAGAGTGATCCCGCTCGATTACTTGAAACTCCAACCCGTTGGAAAAAACTTCCAGATGTTCTCTCGCCGAAAAAAATGAAACAACTTATAGAAGCGGCAAATCCCGATTCGGGAAGACTGTGGCTTCGCGACCGTGCGCTTCTAGAACTCATGTACGCTGGTGGCATGCGAGCAAGTGAAGTTGCAGGTGTGAGCGCCAACGATATAAAAGAAACACTTGCAGTCGTTATGGTAATGGGTAAGGGTAGCAAGCAGCGCCTAGTTCCAGTTGGTAAGCCAGCCATGCTTGCAGTGCAAGAATATACGGAACAACTCTTACCGTCGCTTTTGCGATTCGACGACGGCAGGGATTGCGGAAAACTATTACTATCAAATACTGGGCGACCACTTGAGCGTGTAGCTATTTGGCAAATCGTACGAAAAATAGCGAATCGTGCAGACCTTGGTGATGTACATCCACACATGCTTCGGCATAGTTTCGCAACGCATTTGCTCTCGGGCGGGGCTGATTTACGTGTTGTGCAAGAACTACTCGGCCATAGCGATATTGGCACAACGCAAATCTATACCCACATAGACCGCTCGCAGTTGAAAGCAGTCATCGCAAAATACCACCCGCGACCTTGATGCGTGGGTGTTTCAGCAAGCTGACCAACCGAATAGCACCCCCCCAAATATCGCACCCGAATGATGCCCCCGAATGATACGCCTGTTACTATGGTGCGATGTTTTGCAGTGTAGTATTGAGTGTTGCAGCGAGCGTACAGCCTTTCTGTACCAAGCCACTGTTCACACTTCTTGAACAGAGCGTAGAAGGTGATAATGAATTTATCATGGAAGTTCTGTACGACGAGTACCTTGAAGAAGCGAGAGAACTTGATGTTCCACACGAGGATCTCATTTCTCCAGTTGCTTTCATACAAGCACAGCGAGACAAAGAAATAAAAGCTGACGTACTCTTCGATTCTTTTCTTGAATCTATTGCCGTACTTCAAAATGACACGGCATTGCAATCGGCGATTCAAACTGTTCGGCGCAGAGCACTCTTGCATGCTCGTGAAATTCAAAACCCGTGGAAAAATACAACGTGGTTCGACGTGGCCACGCAAGGCATGCATTCTGCTCAACTACTCCTTTCGATCGACAAATTTTTATTGCAATACGCCGATGTTGATCGCGCAGACAGATACGCTGCAAAAATAGCGAAACTGCAAGGCGATCAAGAAGGATGCGCTGAAGCTGAGCGGCGGACTATGAAACGCTGGTCGCTCTATAACGAGATTATTGAACCTGCTGAATCCGTACAAATGATGTCTCAATGGTATCCATCCCTCAAGCAGTCCGACGATGGCATTGGTGAAATGATGCGCATACTCATGTCCGGAAGCGAAGACAGTGAACAGAAAAAAGTTATAGATACTATTTTTCAGTTACATGTGACAGTGTACGAAAAAAATATTCGAGACCTTGTCGCCCTTGTCAAACAAACACGTATTACTGAGGGGATTGATGTGCTTTCAGATGGCTGTGGTATTTCAACCAAAGCAAAGAATGCGGTTCTGCAAAAAACTGCAGAGATTCACGAACTCAATATGACCACTATCAAGTCTATTCAAAAGTTACTTACAACTGAGCAACTTCAAGAATTAGAGCAAGGCGGGTAATGTTGTTCAATGACTGCTTTCCATTGATCCATTGATTCGACTTGGATAAACTGTTGTTTCATTTCAACTGGATCTGGATGATGTTTTGCAAACTGAATACCAAACTTTCGCATCAGCCTTGAAGCTGTTCTTTCGCCGTGCAACCTGACGCATAAATCAATATGGTGCAGTAGTGCAGACCGTTGTTCTTCAAGTGTTGGGGGCATGGGTGCATTACCCTTCAATAATTCCCGAGCTTGCGCGAAAATCCATGGGTTGCCAATGCACCCGCGAGCAACCGAAACTCCGCTAACACCAGTTTGTTGCATCATTCTAAAAATATCGGGTGCCGTCCAAATGTCACCGCTTCCAAAAATAACCCGGTCGCTTCTACTTGCCACCAACGCCTCTAGGAAAC
>JABJDN010000061.1 GCA_018665385.1 Phycisphaerae bacterium
AGCGTTTTGAGTCGTTATCTGAATCTTGAAAGGCACTTTTTTGCCACCGCGCAGCAAAAATCATGATAACTCCGCCAATAGCAAGCGCCCACACTACAGGCACTGGACCCATAAGCCATGCATCGATTGCATCGTCAAACATAACTCCGAAAATTGCAGCTGGCAGGAAAGCGATAATTATATTGAGAGCAAGTTTTAAACCTGTAGGGCTTTTGCCCAGTAGACCTTTCACCATGTCAGCGACTCTGGTTCTGTACAGCCCAAGTACTGCAAGGATAGCTCCGCCTTGAATAACGATAAGGTATGGGTCGATAGCTTTTTGCGTGAGCCCCATAAACGATTTTGCAAGAATAAGGTGGCCTGTGGAACTTACTGGGATATACTCAGTGAGCCCTTCGACGATGCCTAAAACAACTGCTTGGAAATAATCCATGTATTGTTACTCGTCATCCTGAAGCATCAGGCTTCGGATTTTTTTCCCGATACGTTCAATTTCATGGTTGGCAAGTTCTTTGCGCTTGCTTTTGATTTGTTGCGTCACGAGTCGTTTTGCAAACGTGCCGTTTTGTACATTGGAAAGAAGTGTTTGCAGTTTTGAGCGAAGTTGCGAATCGTCAAGGATATCCATGGCTTCGTAGGCGCCAATTTCAGCAGTGTTACTGATATCTGCCATCATTTCAGCGATCCCTTTTTCGAAGATGATGTCTGCGACTTGTTTCACTTCGTGGCAACATTCGATATATGCAAGGGAGGGCGGGTAGCCAGCAGAAACGAGAGTCTCAAACGACGCTTTGATGAGTGTTGTTAACCCGCCGACAATGATTGCTTGTTCGCCAAACAAATCGGTTTCGGTTTCATGTTGGAAGGTGGATTCAAGAATGCCAGTTCTAGCTGAGCCAATTCCTGTCGCCCACGCAATTGCAATGTCGCGTGCAGTAGTACTTTTGTTTTCTTGATGGACAGCAAGAAGTGCTGGGACGCCGGTTCCGGCTTTGAATCTATCCCGGACTGTAACGCCAGGACCTTTGGGCGCGACCATGACCACGCCTATTCCTTCTTTGGGTTCGATGGTTTTGTACAGAATAGAAAAACCATGGATGAAACCGAGCGTGGCGCCGTCGCGTAGATTTGGCTCAATGAGCTTGGTGAAGACATTGCCTTGGACATCGTCTGGAAGCGCAATAATGATAAGGTCGGCATCAGAGGCTTCTGCGATTGATACAGCTTGAAAGCCGTCGCATTGGGCGCACTGGGGGTTTCTTGTACCAATAATGATGTACAGCCCGCTGTCACGAAGATTCTTTGCGTGGGCTTTCCCCTGATTACCATAGCCAATGAGAGAAATTCTTTTATTTTTAAGGCCTGCGAGGCTGATAGCTTCTTTGGGCAAAAGGTTGAGTTCTTCAGCAGACATTGCTTTGCGAGTCTACCATGGAACGATGTCTACGATTGTATTTATTGGTTTACGTTGTTCTGGGAAGTCCACTTTAGGGCATTGGCTTGCAGGTGAACTGGGTATTCCGTTCTTAGATACAGATGATTTCGTGCTTGAACGGCTTGGATTTGGCTGTGTGCAGGATGCGTGGGATTCTGTAGGCGAGGAAGGGTGGCGGGGTGCTGAAACGAAAGTGATTCCACCGCTGTTAAAGCAGGAAGCAATTATTTCTTTTGGCGGTGGCGCTCCGATGATTCCGCTTCTTACGAAAGCCCTGAGTTCCATGCCGATAGTATTGAACTTGGTAGCAAGTGAAGAGGAGACTGCTTGCAGGGTACAGGCTGGAAGGGACAGACCCACTTTATCTACAAGCGATGCAGAGATTCGTATGGAACGGTTGCCTCTGTATTCGATGCTCGCTACGTGTGAAATTGATACTTCTGGACCTATTGAAGAATCAAAATCTCAGATTCTCGCGTTCCTGCAAAATCCAGAAACATAGAAGTATGCATGAAAAAAGGCTGCCTGAAAGTCAGCCTTTTTATTCGTACATTTTTGGTTATGAGTTGATATTGCGACCAATGCGCCGTTGACGTGCAATGATTTTTCGACCGTTCTTAGTCTTCATGCGAGCACGGAACCCGATTGATCGAGCACGTTTAATCTTACTATTACGTCGTGGATAATGAACTGCCATTGGAAACTCCTACTTCAGCAAAACTGCCGAGCCGAATACTATACCCGAAGCGCCAAAAAACCGCAACCGTTGTACAATAAAACCCAATTCAGCTCTGAAAGGGGCAAAAACCCAATGGACACCGACTGGATAGAAATCGCTGAGAGCATCGTAGGACATACGTTTGAAGATAAATCACTTCTTGCGCAGGCATTATCGCATTCCTCAGCAGTTGATAACCGCGAACTCAGTAACGAACGGCTCGAATTTCTTGGTGATGCGGTACTTGGATTTGTAGTCTGCAATGAAACTTTTCAGCGTTTTCCTGACTTTGAAGAAGGGGACATGACCAAAGTGAAGTCAGCAGTTGTAAGTCGAAAAGTGTGTGCGGAAATTGCGGAGTCGCTCGATTTAAACAGAGTCCTTCGTGTTGGAAAAGGCATGAGTGGTGCAACACTGCCAGGTTCTGTAAGTGGCGCAGCATACGAAGCAATTATTGGTGCAATGTATCTTGATGGTGGGTTAGAGAATGCAAGCGCGTTTATATTGAGGACGTTAACAGAGCGAATTGATGAAGCTGCCTCATCAACCCATCAAGACAACTACAAATCAGTCTTGCAACAAGTAGGACAAAAAATCGCAGGCTTCTCGCCGTTGTATGTGGTCCTTGATGAAAAAGGTCCGGACCATGCAAAGAGTTTTGAAATATGCGTGGATCTTGGTGGTACTAGATATACCTCAAAATGGGGAGCCTCTAAAAAGGAAGCAGAACAACTCGCTGCGTTAGAAGCTCTCAAAGATCTTGAATATGCTGAAGAGCGTAGTGACGGTTCAATTGCTATCAAAGAAATTCAAGGGGAGTAACCGCGTAGCGGTCGCATCCTTCGAATTCCATTGCCATCCTCGTCACGAATTTCAATGATGCCCCTGTGGTCTTCGTCAGATTTCAAAGTGATGACTGGTATCCCGCGTTGATTCGAAACAGTCATTGCACCACCGCCGGTTGTTTCTGTTGAGGCAACAAAAACAGGAACGTTTTGCGCGTTGAATAGATTTAAATGACCACCAGATTCTGAAGCTGCAAGAACGCCCATTTTCTTTCCAGCAGTTGTATTCACAATGATTCCGCCTCCAACTCCTGGGAGCATTCGCATTTCAGAAACTACATTCCCCATTGCATCTGCAATTTGAAAGCGTCCGTGGCCTTCTTCATCACTAGCAACAACGGCAACTGGGAGACCAGATTCGTTTTGAATATGTAAGGAAGCATTTGCGCCACTTAACGTTAATGCGCCGCTAGCAAACTGAGAGAGCTCTTCGCCTTTTTCATTCCAGAGTGAGAAGGTCCCGCCCTCTGGTGTTGACCAGATGCCAGCAACATTCGTCCCGTCATCATCCCAAACGGCAACATCGCCGCCGTTTGGCGCGCATGAAACTCGAAGTAAATTTGTCCCTGCTTGGTTGTATAGGTCCACTCTGCCACCATCGTCTGTTTGAGCAATGGAAACAACTGGTGAACCAGCTTCGCCCAGTACGTCAATTCGGTTCACAATCAAGTGGTCAAGGACTGTTGGGCCGGCAGTGTTCGCTGCAACAAGACCAGCGGCAACAAGAAGTAGGGCAGAAGCACTACGCCAGCGCCTTACGCTTTTCTTCAATGAGCCAAGTTCTTGTTCGATTCGAGTAAGTCGTTCAGAGTTCATGTTACGTATCCTTCATAGCTTTCCACTCTTTAGCGTACAAATCGCTTCTTCGAGGGAGGTAGCCTGGGTAATCTTTCCTAGAATGTTCTATCGTACTTTGACGCACTGTAAATACAGTTATTGCATCGTTACTTTCTGTAAGTATTTCACCATTTGGCGCCACTGCAATGGAAGATCCTCCAATGAGCACCCCGTCCTCTGGTGCGGGTCTATTTACAGAGCAATAATAACACCCCGTTGTGAGTGCATTTGCAATCCAAACAGGACGCCATTTTGAATAGGTGGCTAGTTCAGTGGACCTTGGCCCGACAATAACATCTGCACCTTTTGCTGCGAGCAGTTGCGAGCCTTCTGGGCGATTCATGTCTGAGCATATTTGGATTCCAATCGTAAAGCCTTCAAAATTAAACACAGGGAAGCCATCAATTCCTTGGGCGTAATGAGTTGTCTCCCAAAATCCGGGTTCTTCCGGCACGTGGTGCTTTTGATACGTGCCGATGAGTGTGCCAACGGCATCCCAGAGCAAGCAAGTGTTGTATCGCGTGCCACTATCGTTCAAAATCGCGGCACCAACAATTCCAATTCCGACCTCTTTTGCGCATGCTGATTGCATTCGGCACCGTGGGCCACCAAGCGCCTCAGCGTCATCGTCTTGTAAAACCGTAGAAGACGGCGACCACGTGTTGCATGCAATTTCTGGCAGTACAGCAAGTTGTGCACCAAGATTTTTTGCTTGGTGCAATCTTTGTACAAGACGTTTTTTTGCGTCTTCGCCGTAAAATACATCGCTAACTAGTGCGATACAAAGTTCTTTCATATATGCAGAATACCAGTATGATGAACGTGTGGAAGCGTCAGTAGCAAGGAACAATACATTTCGCGGTTTTTTTCTTCTGTTGTGTGCAGCGGTTTCTTTAGCTATTTGCTTGGAATCAGCAAGAGCTCCGCAACATGGCTTTGCTTGGCAGGGGGCGTTGTGTGTACGAGGAGTTTTTGGAGGAATCATTGCTCTTGCAATAGCATGGCCAAATAGGAAGTACTTTGTGTACTTTCATTGGAAGTTGATTTTGCGAAGTTTGCTTTTAACGTTCTATACCATTTGGATGTTCTATGCAGTTACTAAAATTACGTCAGCAGATGTAACTACCATTACAAGTACGCAACCCCTTTGGATTGCAATTCTTTCGATGGTTTTCTTAAAGAAAAAATACTCTTGGTTGTTTTGGATTGCAGGATCGATCGTTGTTGTGGGCATGGCGTTACTTGTAGATGCAAAACCGCCTGAAGCATATTCTGTCATTGTTCTCCTTCTTCTATTCACTGTGATGAGAGCGATTTCTATCATGATGATTCGCTCGATGATGGAAATTCCTGCAACAGTGATTGCATACCATTACGCTATCGTTGTTGGTATTTTCGGAGTAGTTATATTCTTTGTAGAAGGAGGTCACCAGCATCTAGATGTCGTGTTTGATGGCACCGGTACCGTTCTGCTTCTTGTTGTTGCTGCAACTGCAAGCATATACCAAGCCCTTGTTGCAAAAGTGGTGCAAATTCTCGGTTCTATTTCGGGTACTGTCGGAATTATGATCGCTACTGTTATTGTCTATTTTTTAGGTGTAGGAAAAGCAGGCTATTCATTTAACACTGTGCACATACTTGGTTTGATACTCATTATAGTGCCTACACTGTGGATTATATGTAGTAAACAAGTTGCTCGATAACTGTGCAATGCTTCAACTCGGGGGTATCAATTTTACTGTCTCAGCCTACTTACAACACGCGTGGAGGGACTCGAACCCGCAACCCTCGGCTTCGAAGGCCGATGCTCTATCCAATTGAGCTACACGCGCTCGGTTGAGA
>JABJDN010000060.1 GCA_018665385.1 Phycisphaerae bacterium
GCAACTGCAACAGGCAAACCTTTCCTTTCGACAGATATGCCAAGTGGTCTTGTCGCCGAACTTGTTGCTACTCCAGAAGAATTGCAGAGCGCAGCAGAGAATTGGTTACAAGGTGCGAAACCAGGAAACACACCTTGCCCTGTCATCACAAATGACAATGCTGACAGTTGTCAAAATGGTCTCTCAAAAGCGAAAGATACCCTTGAAGCAAACGAGTCTGTTAAGGCTGTCTTCCTTGCTATCGAAACGGGAATCGCCGACGGTTGGGCTGCTGCCGTAGCAATTGAACAATGTGAATTAGTCCAGCTTCGCAACACCCCAGAGGCTCGAGAAAAACTCGAAACATTTTTATCTAAGGGATAATATTTACCATGAGTAAGCCAGACCTAGCTAGCCAATTAAAAAACGTCTCCGCAAAAGACCTTAAACAAATTGAAGATGCACAAGAAATGCTTGGGCCAGACCCAGAAACAATGGGGTTTGTAAAAAATATATTCTGGGGCAACCTTCGCGAAGATATGATTTTCCCATATCCAGAAGAGCCCGCAGACGAACGTGCTCGATGCGACAAGTTACTTGAAGAACTCGGCACGTATTTCAAAACCGAACACCCTTCTGTTGAAATCGACCAGAAACAAGAAATACCAGAATGGGTAATTTCACGTTTGTTTGAATTAGGTGTTTGTGGAATGATCGTTCCGAAAAAATACGGCGGTCAAGGCTTCGGTGTAACAAGCTACAACAGAGTTCTAGAACTTATAGGCCGCAATTGCGGTTCTACAGCAGTCATGGTTTCTGCTCACCTTTCCATTGGTTGCAACGCCATTACATTATTTGGTTCTGAAGAACAAAAGTTACATTGGCTTCCAAAAATATCAAACGAGGCGCTGAGTGCGTTTTGCCTTTCAGAACCAAATGTTGGTTGCGATGCGCAAGGGCAAGAAACTACTTGTGAACTAACTGAGTGTGGGCAATATTACATCATCAATGGTGAAAAGAAGTGGGCAACTTCTGCAGCGTACTCTTGCATGTTCACAGTCATGGCGAAGTATAAAATGACTGACCCAAAGACAGGAAAAACCAAAGAAAAATTCAATGCAGTCATCGTGTCACCAGATATGGATGGTGTTGATATTTTCAGCCGCAACCGATCTAAGTGTGGTATTCGTGGCACGTGGCAAGGCAGAGTCAGGTTTACCAATGTAAAAGTGCCTCGCGAAAACTTACTGCATGAAGAAGGCAAAGGAATCGTAGTCGCTCTTACTTGTTTGAACTGGGGTCGATGCACTCTTGCAGCCGGCATGGTTGGCGCAGGCGCAAAGGCGTACGAGCAATCCATGAAGTGGGCGCAATACCGGCACCAGTTTGACCGACCGATTGCAGAATTTGAACTTATGAAAGAACGCATTGCGCGCATGGGAGCATTTGTATGGGCGATGGACGCTATGTTGTACGCAACAACTGGTATGGTCGATCGAAACGACGAAGACATCATGCTTGAAACAGCAGTGTGTAAAGTCTTCTGTTCAGAGTACGGCTTCCGTTGCACAAACGAAGCGATGCAAATCATGGGCGGCGAGGGGTACATGACTGAAAATGAACTGGAACGACTCTGGCGTGATTCCAGAATCAACCCAATCGTTGAAGGCGCTAACGAAGTCATGCACAGTTTTATATTCGCGTATGGCTCGAAACAAATGGGCGAATTTATGCTGGGCGTGAAGGCTGCACCATTCAAAAACATGGGCGCTGCATTAAAAATTGGTATGGAACTCTTTTTGGGCATACGACCTAGTGCTCCAAAAATCACTATGGTCAACCCTGCTCTTCGCACTCACACGCAATCACTAGCGAACCATATTCGAGAATTTTCGCATCAAGTAAAATTGATGTTCAAAGAAAAAGAAGAAGCATTGATTTCGAATCAAACTACACAGTGTCGTTTAAGTTGGATTGCAATTTGGATTCACACTATGGCTTGCTCTATCTCGAAGATGGACAAAAGCATCAGAAACAATGACGCCACGCAAATTGCACACGATAGTGCGATGCTTGATTACATCATGGAGTACGGTGCATATAAAATTCAGGGATGGATGAGAGCACTTCGTCAAAATCCAGATAAAACGATGTTGCACGCTGCTGAAGAAGCGCTTAAATTCAGCGAGACCCTTCCGAATAGCGATTATTACATTCCTGAGCGTACTCCTGACCTAACTGCTCGTGGGAACGGCAAACCATGCGACACCGAATCAATTGCACAATTTGGTAATGGTTCGCTCTATGCTCAAGAAGAGACCTCAACCCACTAATTCACTTACGATATACAAATGATGCAAGAGAAAGATTCTATGTTTGAACAAATGACAGCTCGAGGGCACGA